>JAOZTS010000001.1:0-13932 GCA_029939035.1 Candidatus Altimarinota bacterium
TTTATCCAAATCTGTAAAGCTAGCTTCATCATATTCCTTGATCTCATAATCAAGCGCAAATAGGACGATTTTCGCAAACTCAGCTCTCGTGATCTCATCATTCGGTGCAAATTTACTAGTCATTTTCCCGGAAACCGCACCCATTTCATACAATTGTGTCACATAATTTTCCGCCCAATGCCCATCCACATCAGCGAAAACTGAGTAATCTCCCAAAGCTTCCACACCTTCACCTTCACCTTCTTCATCATCAATATTAACAATCACAAACGAAGTTAAATGCGAAGTCATAAACGCCGCCACACCAGCATCTAAATCAAGAGCCAAACGACCATTGTAGTTATAATCCCCTTGGTCAGCATCATAATAATAAACATAAAGGTTCTCAGCATCATAACCAGCCACATTTTCAGCTGACATAGAAACAAGTGCGGGCTGTGAAAAATACACCGATTCATCAGATGAAGTATCTATTCTAAGCGAATAAATAACATTTAAACCATCTGCAAAGACAGGAATGTCCTCTCCAACCGGAGCTGAAATACTTCCACCAAAAGATTCGCTTCCATCCGCAGAGATTCGTGTTCCTGCAAAGATTGATAAACTCATACCATCATCAGAAGCTAATCTCGTAGATTCAGCTATGATATTTAAACCTGCAGCAAAATCAATTCCATCACCAACAACTTCAACAAAGTCAGAAACTTCAAACTCTTCAAGGAATTCCTGCACTTCATCTTCAACCTCATCAACTGTTTGTTGAACTCTTTCAACCTCAACATCCTCTTCTACATCCCCTTCTGTAGAATCACCATCCGAACCAGCATCTTCACTCCCACCGCCAGACCCACCTCCATATGAAGACGTAGGCACAAGGAATACTGCTGGCGAACCTCCACCTCCAGTATCCTCTACAACCGGCACCGCCGCTGTAGACAATGTCGCAGCAGTTGATTCAGCTCCCTCACCTCCACCAGAACTCTTTGGTGTTGACGTAAACGTATATTCAGTACTAGCTGTAAGTCCTGTAAGAGTTATTTGGCCTTCTGTACCAGACTCTGTCCCCCATTCCACAGCAGTTTGCCAAACTTCGGTATCTCCCAGAGATCCATCTATCTGAACGTATTTAGTGGTAGATGTTTCTGTTAATTTATATGTAGTTGAAGCAGGATTTGCACCCTGATCAATCAAAAGATCCATAGTAGTTTGCGTAGCTTCACTCAAAGTCGGAGCAAGACCATCTTCGATCGAAGTAGTGCTTGACGCAGCTGTTCCATAAGCCGTTTCCACACTTTCACCATTTCTAGTTTTCACCTGGAATTCATAACTTGTATCAATAGCTAATCCTGAAACGAGGACTCTTCCACTTGTTGTAGTCGTATTTCCCCATTCTCCAGCTCCAGTTCCAACTATCTGCCATACTTCCCCAGCTCCCAGCGTTCCATCAGTTTGAACATATTCCCCGGAACCAGTTTCCTGGATCACAAATTGAGTAGCCGCTGGATTTGAATTAACCGCAACAGTCACATCCAAAGTTGAAGTTGTATTTCCATCAACAGTCGGCACACCCGGCACATTCGCCAAAGTATATTTAGCACCGGCAACAGTAGAAGTTTCATCACCATCACCATTTTTCGCAGAAACTGTATATGAGTACTGAGTATTTGGGTCTAATGAAGAATTTGTCCAATCAGCAGTTTGAAAAGTATTGTCAGCAGATGAAGTTGTATTTTGGAATCTGATTCCTGATGAACCAGAAGTCAAATTCGCAAACGTTCCATCTGCAGTAACAGTAATCGTATCAGTACCAACTAAGCTAAATGTCACTCCAGAAGGAGTTCCTTGTGTAGTATAAGCATTCGCACTAACACCAGCAGTCTCTGTATCTTCATCATTTCTAGCCATCACTTCAAAGCTGTATGGACTGTTAGTAGAAAGTCCACTAGATACATTCCAGAATAAACTTGTAAACCATCCGGTATTCGCAACCGGCGAAGCCATTTCTGCATAATACTCTTTTTGTGCTCCACCAGATTCCCAAGTCCACTTCATTACAGTTTCTGTCTGCGACGCACCATCATGACTCGCATTTTTAGGTGCATTTGCATCAGTATAAGCAGAAGCTGTAGAAGACTTGATACCTGTTCCATTTGCATTCACTGCCCTCGCATAAACCGTATATTGAGCATTTGCTGAAACCACCGCTCCTCCATCAGTAACAGTTGTCTGAGTGTAATCAGAAGTCGCACTATTACCAATATATGCATCGTCAGAAGATCGATAAACATTGTAACTAGTTGCACCAGTCACATCAGTAAAATTCCATGTAATAGATTCATCGTCCGCACCACTTGTAGCCAAACCAATCGGCTGTGCAGGCGGAGTAGTAAGCTCATTACTTAATGCATAATCCGTATTTATCTCACCATCACCATTATAAGAACCAATTTGCACCTGGTAACAAGTGTTTCCAGTAGCAGAAATCGTACGAGGAGAACCAGGTACAACAGTAGTACTACTATAATTATTAGTGCCATAACTTTCGTTGCATGAACCATCGGTCACAGATGAATAATCTATCTTTAGCCCATGCTGATCGACATCCTGAGTTCCAGCTGTAAACGCCAAAGACATGCTATAAACACTGTCTGTCGAAGTATTCGACAACACAACTCCGGTCACAGAATCCGCAAAAGTATATTTAGAATTTGTACTTGAAAAACTCGTTTCATCATCATCACCATTTCTAGCTTTCACCGAAACAGCATATTGAGTATTCGAAGACAATCCAGTGATATCTTCACCAGTTGCCCCACCCCAAGTCGCATATGTCTGCCAAACTGCAGAAGTATCTAGAGATCCATTCGCTTGAACATAATCAGTACCAACCTGTATCGCATATTCAGTAGCAGAAGGATTTGAGTTTTGATCAATAATAGAATTTAGCCCAGTAGTTGCATTTGCAGCTACGGTAGGCGCTCCAGGAACATCCGCAGAATTGTATGCACTAATATCGGCAACAGTCGATTCATTACCAAACTCATCAACCGCCCATATCTTGTAGTAATTCCCAACATTCGGCCCCAAATCAATAGGAGTAGACATCGTAGTCCTCGTTCCCATATTAACGATATCATTTTCGTCCCACTCATCAGCACCACTTCTATTAATCACATTAGCCTGAACATCATCGTACCAAACCTCATAATGATCAAAATTCGTCTCAGTCACAATATCCCATCTCAAAGTCATCGAACTAGCATCGTGTGAGCTCACTTCAAAAGTCCCAAGCCCAGTCGGCGCCACATTATCAATAGTCAAATTATCAAAAATAACTGGCGTTCCATCACTACCACCATCATTTGCTGTAAATATCAAACAATAATCCTCATCTCCAGTCGATAAATCAGTAGCTGACAACCAATCGAAATCCAAAGTATTCGATCCAACATCAACCACAGATACACCCTGCACCTGAAAAGCTTCCCCATTATCTATAGTAGGAGTTCCTAAATCCGCAGTAATTGTCGAATCCAAAGTAACACCATCTATTCCCACTTCATCTCCACAATTACCCGCAGTATCGTATTCAATTTTTAAAGTAAGAGTATCCCCAACATCTCCATCATCAATCTCAATATTTATATCCACATACCCAGACCCATCCGTCTTCTGCTCAATCGAATTCACAATGATATCCGCCAAAGCATTCAGCCCCACACAAACATAATCCGGTAAAGTTCCAAACGCCTCAACGTTATAAACAACTTCACCGTCAGAGGCATCTCCATTTAGATTAGAACTACCATTACCATCATTATCACAGTTGTTACACAAAAACTTCCTACCAGTATCCTCAGCCCCTGTACCATTCGCATCAAGACCTGATGGAATGTTCAAAATACCATAACCATCAACAATTAAATTTTCGAAAACATATCCATCATTGTGACTAGCATTTTTATCAGCATCCGGAACAGTCGCTAACATATTTGTATGATAATCAGGACTATCGCAATTTGCTCCACAATTCACAACATACAAATCTCCATATGAAACTGAAGTATCATGCAAAAACACTGTACCAGCAGATCCGTCATCACCACCAGTAGTCCCATTACTACCTCCATACGCACTCACTATCCCGTTATTAGTAAATCCACCATTCGGATATAAAATTGCTATTCTTCCTCCCCCACCTCCAGCACTATTAGTCCCTCCATCAATACCACCGTTTGCAGATATAACTTTATCAGTATCCAAAAGAATAGATGCAGATGAACCTACCTCTAAATATATACTTCCTCCGGCACCTCCTCCATCACTAGTACCTCCATCACCACCATCCGCTGCAATACTTTCATATAAATAAATTGCTGTAGACGCTGTTATCCTAATAACACCACCTCCATTACCAGAGTCTTCATATTTACCTCCTCCTCCACCAGGTTTTGTGGGAGAAGATATCGAATCATAACTCGCAGGCGAAGCATAATCACCACCTTTACCACCTCGTCCACCATGGGAACCAGCAGCATAATAAGATGCTCCACTCGCAAAATCTTCTGTATCCCCATAACTACCAACGGAACTAGACTTATAAACACCACCATCATAATAATAATGAATATGATTTCCTCCCATATAACCCTTGTCATTCACATTCAAAATCCCTCCAACATCTACTGTCAATGTCCCCAACGCAATCTCCAAATCATAAAACGTATCATCTGTTGCCTCACTCGTAGTCAATGTTCCACCATCAGTAACCGTAATACTAACCAAATCAATACCGTCACTCTTCTCAATTTCATCCGAATTTGCTTCCCAAATAAGACCTGAACCAAGATCCACATCTCCACTATCAATATATGTTGTGCCATTTGTAATCAAAGTACCAGTCTCCGCATCATCACCATCAGTATCAAAAGCAGATATCTCTAATAATCCATCAAATTGCGCAGTTCCTCCATCCAAAAAGATTGAGGCCTCATCAATACTATATCCATCAGCACTTGGGATATCAACATCCGATTCAAAGAATGTATTTGTAGGAATATGTAACAGAGTTGTCAAAAAATCATCTGCATCAGATTTCAAGAACAACCTCGCATAATTTTTTAGATAAACACTATCAAACGTCTCATCATTCTTTGAATCAATTTCCGTACCGTAATACATTGTAGTTAAACTATTTGCATTAATATACAAATCTCCATCCGCTCCATTTTCACTGAAATATACAGTACCGGCTGATCCATCTTCGTTATCTCCATCAGCATTTCCACCATAAGCAGTAATTTTTTCATCATCATCCCCAGTATTATTATTTACAAGTCCGCTGGTTGGATAAATCAAAGCTACTCTTCCTCCTCCTCCTCCTCCTCCACCACTATCTCCTCCATTAGCAGCAATAGAATTACCATCTTTCAAAGTAATTGATGTAGATGCATTCAAATATATGGTACCTCCGGCACCTCCTCCATCATCAGTATCTCCATCACCACCATTCGCAGTAATATCATTATTTAATACGAACATAGCAGCTGTTAGCTTAATAACTCCACCTCCATTACCAGAACCTACATTTCTACCTCCTCCTCCACCCGGCTTTGTAGGCAAAGATATTGAATCATAACTCGCAGGTGGATCATAATTAGCATTACCTTTTCCACCTCGCCCTCCATGCGATCCTCCAGTATTATAAGATGCTCCGGCCGCAAAATTGTCTGTATCTGCAGAACTACCAACGGAACTAGACTTATAAACACCACCATCATAATAATAATGAACATGGCTTCCTCCCATATAACCCTTGTCGTCAACATTCAAAAAACCTCCCGCATCTACTGTCAATGTCCCCAACGTAATTTCCAAATCATAAAAAACCGAAGCTGTTGCCTCACTCGTAGTCAATGTTCCACCATCAGTAACCGTAATACTAACCAAATCAATACCGTCACTCTTCTCAATTTCATCCGAATTTGCTTCCCAAATAAGACCTGAACCAAGATCCACATCTCCACTATCAATATATGTTGTGCCATTTGTAATCAAAGTACCAGTCTCCGCATCATCACCATCAGTATCAAAAGCAGATATCTCTAATAATCCATCAAATTGCGCAGTTCCTCCATCCAAAAAGATTGAGGCCTCATCAATACTATATCCATCAGCACTTGGGATATCAACATCCGATTCAAAGAATGTATTTGTAGGAATATGTAACAGAGTTGTCAAAAAATCATCTGCATCAGATTTCAAGAACAACCTCGCATAATTTTTTAGATAAACACTATCAAACGTCTCATCATTCTTTGAATCAATTTCCGTACCGTAATACATTGTAGTTAAACTATTTGCATTAATATACAAATCTCCATCCGCTCCATTTTCACTGAAATATACAGTACCAGCAGATCCATCTTCGATAGCCCCATCAGCATTTCCACCGTAAGCGGTAATTTTTTCATCATCATCCCCAGTATTATTATTTACAAGTCCACTGGTTGGATAAATCAAAGCAATTCTTCCTCCTCCTCCTGCTCCTGCACCACTATCTCCTCCATTAGCAGCAATAGAATTACCATCTTTCAAAGTAATCGATGTAGATGCATTCAAATATATGGTACCTCCGGCACCTCCTCCATCATCAGCATCTCCATCACCACCATTCGCAGTAATATCATTATTTAATACGAACGTAGCAGCTGTTAGCTTAATAACTCCTCCTCCATTACCAGAACCTTCATTTTTACCTCCTCCTCCACCCGGTTTTATAGGCAAAGATATTGAATCATAACTCGCAGGTGGCTCATAACTTCCACCTCTACCACCTCGTCCACCATGCGAACCTCCAGCATTATAATATGCTCCGTTCGCAAAATTGTCTGTTTCAGCATAACCACCAGTATCAATTACTACACGCACTCCACCATCATAATAATAATGAACATGGCTTCCTCCCATATAACCCTTGTCATCAACATTCAAAAAACCTCCAGCATCTACTGTCAATGCTCCCGTCAACACAATCTCCAAATCATAAAACGTATCATCTGTTGCCTCACTCGTAGTCAATGTTCCACCATCAGTAACCGTAATACTAACCAAATCAATACCGTCACTCTTCTCAATTTCATCCGAATTTGCTTCCCAAATAAGACCTGAACCAAGATCCACATCTCCACTATCAATATATGTTGTGCCATTTGTAATCAAAGTACCAGTCTCCGCATCATCACCATCAGTATCAAGCGCAGATATCTCTAATAATCCATCAAATTTTGCAGTTCCTCCATCCAAAAATATAGAGGCCTCATCAATACTATATCCATCAGCACTTGGGATATCAGCATCCGATTCAAAGACCGTATTTGCAGGAATATGTAACAGTGTTGTCAAAAAATCATCTGCATCAGACTGCAAAAACAATCTCCCATTATTTTTCAAATAAACATTATCAAAAACCAAATCATTATCAGTATCAATTTCCGTACCGTAATACATTGCAGTTAAACTATTTGCATTAATATACAAATCATCTGCACCACTATCACTAATATATACAGTACCGGCAGATCCATCTTCGATAGCCCCATCAGCGTTTCCCCCATAAGTAGTAATATTTACATCATCATCTCCCGTATTGTTATTTGTAAAAGTACCAGCAGTAATCAAAGAAATTCTTCCACCACCACCTCCACCACTCGCACTTCCAGGATTACCAGCACCCCCATCAGCAGAAAGAACACTGCCATCAGCTATAGTAAGTGATGTAGCACCATCCAAAAATATCGTCCCTCCAGCTCCAGCACCATTTACACTACTATCAGCTCCATCAGCATAAATATTTCCATTAACAGCTATAGTAGAACCTGAAGTAATCATAACTACTCCTCCTCCATTTGAAGAGCTTGTTCCACCACCACCTCCCCCAGGTTTTGTAGGTGCATCTATCAAGTCATAACTCGAAGCAGCCACATAACCACTACTTCCAATCCCACCTCTTCCACCATGGGAACCACCAGTATACCAAGCAGAACCATTTGTTGTAACATTTCCTTCAGTATATCCCGTAGAACTATCTCCATTATATCCTCTTCCAGCTACATCAATATCACCAGAAATATCTACTGCTCCTGTAACATGTATATCTAATTCATTATGATGATCTGCAGTTGTATCTGTAGCCGCATGACTTAAAGTAGCGTCAGCTCCTATGGTCAAAGAACCCATTGTCACATAAGCATCGCCTGAAGCTTCGTTTTCATCAATTGTAATATAACAAGTTCCACTACCAGTTAATGTAACATCATCATCAGTAGCGAAATCAACTCCCTCTACTAATGTCTGACCTGCACAAGTAATTGGAGCCAAAGCTGTTACTGCTTCCACACAGACATAATCCGCAGTCAATCCACCACTAAATAGAGGCACATTATAAACGATCTCACCATTAGACGCTCCAATAGTATCATCGTCACTCCCATTTCCATCTTCCGCACAATTAGTACAGAAAAACTCCCTGTCATTATCAGTTCCCCCATCACCTACTGCATCAAGATCAGACGGAATATTCAAAACACCATAACTATCAACAATGGTATTTTCAAAAATATAAGCATCATTATCACCTTGTTGATCATCTGTCGGAACATCAGTCAACAAACTAGTATGAAAATGAGGTTCCGCACAAGTCGCACAATTCTTTACATATAAATCTCCATAAGTTTCCGCTTGATCATGCAAAAATACAGTACCAGCAGCACCATCCTCAGTAGAACTATCCCCATTTCCACCTTCAGCAGTAATATTCACATCGTCATCCCCCGTATTATTATTTGTAAGAGTCGTATACAACAAAGCAACTCTTCCTCCACCTCCTCCACCACTACTAGTAGTATGTGCATCTCCACCATCTGCAGAAATTGCTTTTGTATCAGCCAAAGTAATAGTTGTAGCATTCAAATACACACTACCTCCAGCTCCACCACCTTCAGTAGTATATGCTGAAGTATCACCATCTGCTGTAAGACTATCTGATAAAGTTATAGTATCAGCAGTTATCCTAATAACACCTCCACCATTATAACCATATGACTGAGAGTTTCCTCCTCCACCACCTCCTACAAATTTTGGATTCGAGATAGAGTCATAACTATCTGCTATATTTGTGCTAGACCCATCACCACCTCTACCACCATGTGAACCTCCACTTCCCGAATAACTACCATTAACAAAACCAAGAGTATCTGCATTGTATGAAGCTCCCATCTTGTCACATTCACCATCTCCACTACAACTAATATCCCCATTAATATATATTCCACTTTGATAATACGGAGCTGAACCACCATATGCACCTAAATAACCTTTACCATCTACATTAACTGAACCCCCAGATTCAACTGTAAGAGATCCATCAACCTCCTCAATATCGATAATTAAATCATATTCCTTATTGGGAGTAGTGCCACTTGTAGTTAACACCCCTCCACTCTTAACAGTCACACTATCCACCAATTCAGTTGGTGTATTATCATTCTTCAAAATCGCAGTTTTTAAAACTGGGTCTACTACTGCATACATACTATGAGTTCGAGATGTTTCATATGTACATCCTCTCAATTCAAAAACAGAATGAATCGTCGTACAAGTTATCTCATTACCATCAATATACATCTCTATTTCATTAGCATCATTAAAAATAAAAGGTACTGTACTATAAAATGTAATATCACCCTCACCTGAATACAAATCCTCGTTCAAAAACGTATGACTCATCGTATTCGCCTCCCATGTAAGATTGTTTCCTATTACTACGTCACCACCATTTATATATACATTACCATTAGTAATCAATGTACTGGCATTTGCTAAACCAGAAGTCGTATCCAAATCAGAAGTAAATGTTAAATCACCATCAAACTTTGCAATTCCACCATCAAGATACAAATTAGAAGAGTCAATACTTGAAATTGAATAATCTGCATCTGACTCAAAAACCGTACCTGCAGGAATATGTATCTTGGTAGTTGAAAAAGCATCTGCATCGGATTCAACAAATAAGATTCCTGAATTAGATAAATTTACACTATCAAAAGAAGTATCTATTTCTGAATTCATAACTAAAGGCATCAAATTTGCATCCACTTCAACATATAACTCCTCAGTACCATTATTATCATGAAAAACAGTACCAGGAAAACCATGCCAGTTTGCAGTTGCAGCACCAGCACCTCCATATGCATGAACATCACCTCCATTATCAGTCAATGTTGTATAATCAAAAGCAATCATACCACCTCCTCCGGCACCACTAGCAGTACTCGAAATAGTAGTAGCTCCACCATCTGCAGAAATCACAGAGCTAGATCCTAATATAATAGTTGCTCCGTTTAAATATATAGTTCCACCGGCACCTCCACCAGAATAGTTTTTTGAATTAGATCCACCATTAGCAGTTATAGTACCATCAACCTGTATATCTGCACCTGCCGTTATCCTTACAACACCTCCACCATTTCCACCTCCCCCAGCATCCGTTCCACCACCACCACCTGGATATGCAGGATTTTTAATATCATCGTAACTTTCTCCTAAGGTATAACCAGGGTGAGCACCATGACCTCCATGAGAACCACCAGAAGAATAAGTAGAATTGTAAGGTGTTGTATTATCATTACCAAAACCATAAGTAGTTTGATAACCCATTTCATCTACATCAATAGTTCCACTTATAACCACATCCCCAGAAGCATTAAAATCCAATTCATAATGTTTATTAGAATCAGTGGTTGTCGCGTCGTATGTCAATGTAACACCTGAATCCACAGTCAAATTCCCAACATTCATAGTCACAGAATTACCAGAAGAACTTGTCTCCAAAGTATTAATAATACAAGTTCCAGAACCACCATTCAAGATAAGATCATCGCCCGAACTAAAAGTAGATCCATAAGTAACCGTAACTGGACTACTCACCGAACAATCCACAGTTACTTCAGCCGCAAACGCCGACTGCGCCCCAACTACAGTAAACAGACATATCCCAATAAACAAGAAAGATCGAAGAATATTTTTCATATTTGTTTTTGTTATTATTTGATTGTATTATTATACAACAAAATAACCCTAATGTCTACCTTTGTTCGAGTGCAAATTATTCAGCGTACTGCTCGGCCTCAGTTTCACGAATTACGTGAACTTTTACCGGTCCCGGATGCTGTAAATCGTACTCGATTTTTCGAGCAATATTGTGTGAAAGTTTCACAGATTCCAAATCATCTAATTCTGCAGGATTCACAAATATTCGCACTTCTGTTCCAGCCTGGATTGCAAACGATTTTCGCACTCCATTAAAGCTATTACACAAGTTCTCGAGCTCCATTAGACGTCTCACATATGCATCCAAATTGTCCTTGCTTGCACCAGGACGAGCATTTGAGATCATATTTGCAGCTTGTACCAACTGCGCTTCAAGAGTTTCTGGCTCAGGAGTTCCATGATGAGCCTCTATAGCATGCACAACTTCCTTTGATAATCCGAATTTTCTCGCAATATCAGCACCAATTTTCGAATGATGACCAGGAATTTCATGATCAACAGCTTTACCAATATCATGCAAAAGCCCAGCACGCTTACAAATTGTAACGTCAGCACCCAATTCTGAAGCCAAATTCCCCGCAAGGAATGAAACCTCCATTGAATGTTTGAGAGCATTTTGCCCATGAGTAACTCTAAATTTCAGTCTTCCCAAAATCTTTACCAAATTTGTATGCAGACCAGTAACTCCAGTCTCCAGCACGGCTTTTTCACCTAATTCTTTAATAAGAACATTTACTTCATCTTTCACCTTTTCCACAGTTTCTTCAATTCTAGCTGGGTGAATTCGTCCATCTTCGATCAATTTTTCCAATGCAACCTTCGCAATATACCTTCTAACAAGGTCAAAACCGGAAATCACAATAGAACCGGGAGTGTCATCTACAATCACATCAACTCCGGTCATTTGCTCAAATGTATTGATATTTCGTCCTTCACGACCAATAATTCGCCCCTTCATCTCATCATTCGGCAAATTCACGATAGTCGCAGTAGATTCCGCAGTAGTATCACTAGCACATCGCGCTATAGCATCAGCAATAATCCATTTTGCTTTTTCATCAACTTTCTCCTTCAACTCTTTTTCCGCCTTCTTCATTTGCGCAACAATGTCAGCCTTTGATTCTTCCTCTACTTTTCGTAGTAAAAGATCTTTCGCCTCTTCTTTAGTCATAGCTGCAACCTTCTCCAACTCCTGAGATTGAAGCTTATAAATCTCCTCAACTTCATCTCTTAGCGATTTAATCGAAGTAACTTTTGAATCCAATTCAAGCTTTGTCTTGTCCACAGATTCACTTTTCTTGTCCAAAGATTGCTCTTTTTTCAATAAACGCTCCTCTACTGAATCAAGTTGAGATTGTCTTCTACGCTCTTCTTTCTTTACTTCGTCCTGAGTTTTAAACGCCTCATTCCGAGCCTCGTAAACGATTTCCTTCGACTTACTTTTCGCATCAGCAAGCATTTTCTCAGCTTTCTGAACAATATCTTTGTTCTTCACTTCTACTTGGTTTTTCCGGTAAAAATACCCTCCAGAAACTCCGGCAGCCAAACCCAGCACAGCTACGATAATTGGTATCAACATAATAAATATAGGTTAGATCTTTACGTTCTAGCCTCAAAGCTTGATGAGATAAAAAGTTCATGGCGACATTATCCCTGATATTGCGGATAATTCCCTTATTTTTTTATATATTAATCAGTTGTTTTTCCTTTCTAATAACGATTATTTCAACTTTTCAACGTCTCACTAACTTTTGCTAAAACTTCCTTCAAAGAATACTCGAATGCATAGAAAAGTCAAAGTAGATTTTAAGATTTTTTTAATAAAGAATGGTTAAATTTATAAAATGAATGATATTTTCCTCTCCGAAGTTAGTTTCAAAGACAAAACATCCGACTGGATCGAAATTTCAACAAATTCACCCATTTCATCCACAATTTTGGTAAAAGACGACGGAAAAATCGCAGAAATCCCACCAACCACAGATGTAAACTACATTCTCATCCATTTCAAATCAGAACAAGAATCCACCATAGAAAACAACACTCTCCACATTTACACCACAAAATCCGGCCTAACAGGTACAACCGAACAAATCACCCTCGAATCTAACAACAAAATCATCGACTCCGTCTGCTGGCAAAACTCCACACCAACCGAATCCGAACTAGAAGACATAAAAGAACTCGACCTAGCAGGGAAATGCATAAACAGCGAAGACATTTCCGCCAACCAATCTATCGCAAAAACCGCTAACGGCTGGGAAATATTCAAACATCCAACACCCGCAGCAAAAAATATCTACCACAACTCCCCCCCAACAGCAAAAATCACCATTCAAAAAGGACAAATCGAAGACGAAGTCCCATTTTCCATAAACCTAGACTCAGCATCAACAGATCCCGACAACGATCCCCTAACCCACAAATGGACATTCCCAAACCAAACAATCGAAAAAGAAAACCCAAAGTCCTACAAATTCGAAATATCCGGCACACACGAGATCTCACTTACCGTCACAGACCCAGAAGGACTCACGAGCACCAATTCCCTCCAAATAACCGCCCTAAACAGCACAGAAGATCTAAAGAGCGCAGAACTATTAGAACAAATCACCTCAGCCCAAACCTCATACATTCCAATTCACACCAAAGAACAACTCCCCTATTACATCTTTCCACTAATCATATTCTCTCTACTGCTAGCTATCATTATTCGGAAACTGGCTCGTCCACATTCAACATATTAAACACAATCTGTGATACCTGAGCTCTAGTCAAAGCTGTATTTCCATTAAACGGTCCAGCCTTCGCAATAATTCCACG
>JAOZTS010000001.1:13942-17848 GCA_029939035.1 Candidatus Altimarinota bacterium
CTCTTAGCTGCACAAGCATAAGGCGCAAACCAGTCGTCCAATTCTACATCAGGGAAAGGAATCACATCCACATTTTCGCAAACATCAAAATTCATAGCCTCATAAGCAATCTTTATCGCTTCAGCTCGAGTCACATTACTTTCAGGTCTACAACTTCCATCTTCATAACCTTTTATCCAACCTTCCTGTTTTCCATAACACATAAATGTCGAATACCATTCATCCGAAACATCAGTACAACAATCACCGAGTGTCATTCCACCAAAATCAGAATCCACAGCATTCGTCACAACAACCATAAATTCAGCACGATTTATAGTACTATCCGGCTGAAAACTTCCATCAGTATAGCCTTTGATAATTCCTTTATTATAAAGGTCTCCAATAGCAGGTCCGTTTATATGTTTTGAATCCACATCGGTAAAAATCTCCACCAAATCCACAACTTCCTCCTCCTCGACAGCGGGCTCTCCATCCACAGTTACAGAATCATTGTGAACAACTGACGCATACATGTGATCTATATAATCATTAGTCGAACTCCAAAAAGAGAAAAGCGCAAAGAGCGAAACCGCCACAAACAAAGTCAAAACTCCAGTAAAATGACCATGCGAACGCATAAGAGTCATAAAATCATCCTTTCTTTTAGTTTGCTTAACACTGGCCTTACTTCGACCTGTTTTTGTAGATTTTTTTGCTTTTCTATTCGGCATATTTATAAAAATTATTTTTTAAGTACACGTTTGTATTCTGCTTCATATATATGAAGAAATGACATTAGAATTACTAACATAATTGGTCCGAGAATCACTCCTTTGAGCTCCAGAACCATAATTCCACCCAATACTACCAAGAAAGTCATAAGCGGATAAGTATGCGCTCTGTTTCCAATTAGGTATGGTTTCAAGAAATTGTCGATCGTTCCAACGAGGAATAATCCCCAAAGCACCAAGAACAATGCTGACCCATAACTTCCAAAAATCGCCATTACAATTGCGGCTGGCACCCATATCAAAGCCGTTCCCACAATCGGAACTAATGACAAAAATGCCATCGCCGTTCCCCAAAACACAGGGTTGGATATTCCAACTATCGCAAATCCGATTCCACCAAGTGCTCCCTGCACAATCGAAGTCAAAAATACTCCAAAAACTATCGCTTTCACCATTTGACGAATCTTTGTAAAAAGTTCTTTTTCGTAAACAATCGGCAATGGACTCAATTGTCCAACTCTTTTCACCAACTTATCTCCATCTTTGAAAAAGTAATACATTGCCAAAATCAAAACAACCAAGCCCAAAACCAATCCTCCAACACCTTTCAAAATCGCTCCAGTTTGATCAACAAGCCAAGTACTAACAGACTTTGCACTATCTACAATCATTTGTTTCAAATCAATAGAATCAAGATCAATAACAGGCTGAATTCGCTCTTTTAACTCATAAAAATAACCTCCATCACTCCATTGGAAATATTTATCAAAAACCCCAGACTCAATTTTTTGTTGAATAATCTGATATGCATCTGACGCTTCACTCGTTATCAACAAAACCACAACACTTATCGGAGCCAGGACCAAAATTACCAATAGCAACACAGATACAAAAGACGCCAAACCCTTCAGTCCTCTGAACCATTTGGTTAACTGTTTATAAACAGGATAAAACGCAACTACCAAAAAGGCAGCAACCAAAAGTTCAGTCAAAAACGGACTCAAGATATAACCAATCAGACCCAACGCCAAAAGCATACAAACTAACAAGAAATAACCCGGTAATTTATCAATAATCAACAAACCCCCAAATTTACCTTTCTGCTCAGACTTTGTGAGCTTTTTCGTAACGAACTTTTTAGATTTTGACTTAACAGTTTTAGAAGATTTTTTCATAGGAAATATTATAAAAAATACCTCCCACAATATACACTAAATGAGGCCGCTGCAAAAGTCGGTAACGTAACGAAAAAATAAAAACTTGTGCGAAAATTGTAAAAAGCGAAGAAAGCGTATCAATTTGATACGTCGATGAGCTTTGAACAATTTACAGCCAAGTTTTTGTTATCGCAGTAGTTAGTGACCTTTGCAGCGGCCTCAAATCAAAGGTTCTTCAAATTCAGGTTCCTCTTCAGGACCTAGGTCGTTAAATTCACCCGCTTCATCCCATTTTGATAGCATTCGTCAATCAAGCCTTCTTACTTATCAGGCCGTCCTTCAGCTGTATTACTCTATCCACATACTTTTTATCATCCTCTTCATGCGTAACCATTATTATAGTTTGTTTGATATCTTTATTAAGCTCTTTAAATAATTTCAAAATAACCTTCGACGATTCGCTATCCAAATTTGCCGTTGGCTCATCTGCAAACAAAATCAAAGGATTATTTATTAATGCTCTAGCTATAGCCACTCTTTGCTGCTCCCCTCCAGACAGTTCTTTTGGCAAATGATGCAATCTACTACCAAGACCTACTTTTTTTAACATTTCAGCGGCTTTCTTTGTGTATTCTTTTTTATCAATATTTAAAAGCATTAACGGCAAATAAACCGATTCAAGAGCTGTTAATTCAGGCAATAGTGCATAAGACTGAAATACATATCCTAATTTTTTTAAACGAAATTCAGTTTTTTGTTTTTCAGAAAATGACACAAGACTAGTCCCATCCATAACAATTTCTCCCGCCGTCGGTATATCCAACAAACCAAGTTGATGAAGTAATGTGGATTTCCCAGAACCACTACGCCCCATAATCGCAACAAATTCACCCTTTTTCACCTCAAAACTAACACCTTTAAGTGCATGAGTAGGCACTTTGCCCTCATATGTTTTTTTCAGATTTTTTACTTCAATAATCATAATATATTTAGTCCCAAATTGATTTTAATATGCTCTCTTTTGCACCACGATACGCTGGGAAAAACCCTCCTATCAAAGCTGCCCCAATCAAACTAAGATTACTTATTCTTATAATATTAAATGTCACCTTCAGCGACACCCATCCTACAGGGAAATCCAAAGGATTTGATATAAAAAATGGACGCAAGAAAAATAGAATAAAAAACGCACCAAGTATCACACCAATCACACCATAAAACAAAGCTTGCATCACAAACGACAAGACAATCGTGTCCTCTTCCATACCAATTGCTTTCAATATTCCAATTTGCTTTCTTTTGTTCACCACACTCACAAATATTATGATAAATATGGTAACCCCAGCTACAACTGTTCCAATTACCCCAAGTATGATACTAATCAACATAAAACTCGAACTTGCACTTGAAGTAAATCCCATCAAGTCACTCCATTTTTTAATATCCTCATTCTCAAACCCTAGCTGTCTTATTTGATCTATATATGCTTCCTCGTTACCAGTATCTTCAATTTTAACTAATATTTCTGACGCCCAATTATTAACTTTTAAAACAGACTCCATTTCTCTTTCTGTCACAAAAACCATTTGGTCAACTTGAGTACTTTTTGTGCTAAAAATACCCTTAACTGTATATGATCTCTCTATACCATTGCTGAAAGACACATCTATTTCATCACCAACTGAAACACCAAGACTTAAATGATCCAAAGCTAAACCCTCACCACCCGCCACTTCTTTTCCAATTATTATCTCATCCCTATCTGTTACATTCAAGAAAGAGCCCTCTATCATCGATTCATGGATTTTTGTGACATCTTTTTCGTCTTCTGTATTTATAGATTTCAGAGTCCATCTGCCACTTTGCACATCGTTACCGTCATTACGTTCATCATATTTGATAATAGTATTGTCTATATAATGAGCTGAACTACCAATAACTCCAGGAATTGTATTTATCAATGCCATCGCTTTGTAATCGTAGATATATCTTTCATCAACTGCTGGTTCTATTACGATATTGCTGTATTGATTGTC
>JAOZTS010000001.1:17858-38487 GCA_029939035.1 Candidatus Altimarinota bacterium
TTTACTTTTACAGAGTGGACAATTATTCAATTTTCTATTGCTTCTCTATTTATAGCTTCCACTATTCCGCCAAACACTGAAGAAATAAATACAAGATTAACATAGGCTAACGTCATAATTAGGATAACCATTGCCAATGTTCCTTTGTTCCCTCTCTTTATAGAAGTATAAGCCAGGAAAAAAGATGTTTTTATATTCATTTCGTGATTTTTAGTCTAAAAACAATATATCAAATTAACGCACCTCCCCCAAATAATATATTTTTAGAGTTTTTTAATGATTTTTTAATGTTTAGGTACTATAATCCAACCAGATTAAGAAAAAATTAATGGACCAAGCTGGAATAATTACAAACGGGCAAATATTTGATTTTTTGATTAAATTCAAGAAAAGTACAGAGGGCAGATTTGACGAGCACTACAAAATAATAAATGGCCATTCAAAAACTCTTGAAAATCATTCAGAAGCATTGAAAAACCAATCAATAGCAATTGAAGAACAAAACACAATTCTCAGAGAACACACAAAAATGCTCGATGAACATTCAACAGTACAAAGAGAACATTCTAGAATGCTTGGAGCACAATCCAAAACACTTGGAGCACAATCCAAAACACTCGAAGAACACTCCAGAATGCTCCATGATCACTCAAGCGTCCTTCACGAACACTCAAAACACCTTTTTGAATTATTAAAACGAGGCGATACATTAAAAGTCAAAATCTCCGGAACAATGATCCTTATAAATGCACTAGTAGCAATCTTCTGTGCAACAACAATATCTCTCCTTATTTAGCCATTTACATTTACATCGACATCAAACGATATATCATCTCAGCAACTTCTTTTCTAGTCATATTTTCCCCGGGGAAATAATTGTATCCGAAAGAAATCAGATCTATATGCTGCAAATCAAGCACATCAGCCAAAGCAGCATATTCTACAAACGAGTAATACCATTCATCCTCACTCGCATCATTTGGAACGTCAGCATGGTATTCAGGGCTTAATTCCAAAGTATCTATTCCAGGAATCTCTCCTTCAAAATAAGCATTCAAAATCATTTTTATAGCTTCAGCTCTATTTGTATAATTCCCAGGCTGAAACGTCCCATCAGGATAACCATCAACCCATCCCTGATCGTATGCATAACAAACATAAGGCGCATACCAATCATCATTTACATCAGGAAAACAACCGGTACCTTCACCACCATCAACCCCCATCATTTCAACAACCATCTTCATCAACTCCGCTCGATTTATCTCTCCATCTGGACCAAAACCACCATCAGGATAACCATCGATTATTCCATTATCATCCATATACTTCACAGCCTCATAATTCACATGATCAGCAGCAATATCATAATAAAAATCCTCATCACTTTCCGGAACTTCAATACCATCTGCTAGGATTCCATAAAGCCTGACTTCAGCAATTGCAGTATCGTCATAACCAGTTCCTTCATAAACTTCCAAGATCTCTAAATCCGCATAAGAAACACCATTTACCTCGTCAGCAAAACTAAATTTTTGCTTCTCAAAAACATCCTCCAAATCAAATTCCTCACTATAACCATTTGAAAAAGTAATGCCCAACTTTTTCACCCTATTATTTTGCTCCCAAAGACTTTCGCTCTCCCCATAACCCCCTAAAATATCAAAGAAATAGTACTCCTTGCCTTCATCTAAATGAACCTTCACCCATTCACCAATCCCATCTCCTTCAGCACCTTCAACCCACGAAGTAGTCACATCCCCATCATTTGATTTACATGGATAGTACATCAACTCCCCATCCTGCTCCAAAAATGAAGAAGCATCCCCATCTCCATATTCTTCAGGCATAACCGCACACAAAAAATCACCATAACTAGGCGGATAATAGCTTACAGATATATTGTCATCTTCAGTTGGTTCCAAATTCTCAAAATGCCAACTAACGGTACCGTCATCACCAAAAATATCAAATTCATAACCCTCTGGACTCAACTGATCCACATCAAAAACACTCAAATCCCCATTAAAGTTCACATATATATCAACACTCTCAATACTCTCTCTCCAAGACGCTCCAGTTTCCAAAATGTAACTAAACCATTGACCGGTTTTGTAAGAAGACGGCATCAACCAATAATAATTTACAATTCTCTTTTCTTCACCAGCTTCAAAATCAACATCATACAAATACCAATTCATGGCTTCTGTATCAGCATCCATTTCATTCACAAAAGAAACTTCAAATTCACCTCCATCCGCTTCGGCCGCTCCAAAATCAAACAATTTATACGACTCCCACAAATCACCACCATAAGTCACCCAATCTTCATCCTCCATCCAACAATCATATCCACAATCCTCAGGAAAACCCATACTCACAGTCACAGCCTCATCCGTCAGATTCTCAAAAGTATACAGAACTTCAACCTCCACATATCCGTTACCAACAAGCCCATATTCCGACTCTTTCTCACCATCAAAAACATCAATAGTGATCACTTCATCAACCATCTGAACTTCACTACTATCCATCATTTCAACAGTATTTCCAGTTCCACCCATATTGGCAGAATCGGCAAAAACAGCAGGGACGCCCAAAAGGAATAGTCCCGCAAATATTATACATTTTTTCATAGAGAGTATTTATTTTGTACTTAAGGAAAATTTACATCATTGAACAATTTTTTTCAACAATAAAAAACCGCCCATTCCACTTAAGGAACTAGGCGGTTTTTAGAAAACTAATTTAAAACTACTCAAGAAGTTCAATTTCCAATTCATCAGAATAAACTCCACATTCTCCTCCTAAATATTCACAAACCCTCACGTAATAAGAACCATCTCCATCAAATGCATAAACAGCTGAAGAAACAGTACTAGGATCGCTGTGATAGATATATTCATCATCAGCACGTGTTGGATATGTAGCTCCAGCATTCTTTGACCATACAACTTTGTATCCTTCCTCAGAATACCCTTCTACAACCCAGCTAATAGCTCCTCCTCCATCATCAGACATTGTTATCAAAGAAACATCGTGATTTATACCATCAGTCAGGTTAACAGAGATTTCATTAGAATAAACTCCACATGACCCTCCAAGATATTCACAAACTCTTACGAAATAAGCTCCATCTCCATCAAAAGCACTAAGATCAGCTGAAACTACAGCTGGATCGCTATAATAAAGATATTCATCACCAGCTCGATTTGGATAAACAGGTTCAGCAGTTTTTGACCAAACCACTTTGAATCCTTGAGAAGAAGTACCATTTACAACCCAATCAACACTTCCGTCAAAGTTGTTCACAAGTGTAATAGAAGTGACCTCTCCACTTCCAGCAGATCCTCCACTCAAATTAACAGAGATTTCGTTAGAATAAACTCCGCATGACCCTCCTAAATATTCACAAACTCTCACATAATAAGTTCCTTCTCCGCCGAATGCGTTTAGTTCAGCTGAAAGTACCGCTGGATCACTGTAGTAAAGATATTCATCACCAGCTCGATTTGGATAAGTAGGTCCAGAAGTTTTTGACCAAACCACTTTATATCCGCTTGCTGAATACCCTTCAACAGTCCAACTAACATTTAAATCTCCAGCATCAGTTAGTGTAATTCCAGTCACATCTCCGCTTTGATCAACAACCGCATCACCACTCAAATCAACAGCGATTTCATTTGAATAAACTCCACATGCTCCTCCTAGATATTCACAAACTCTTACATAATAAGTTCCTTCTCCATCAAACGCGTCCACAGAAGACAAATATGTGCTTGGATCACTGTGATATTTGTATTTATCTGTTGAACGAGTTGGGTAAGTTGGCCCTGAAGTCATTGACCAAACAAGCTTGAATCCACTATCTGAATAACCATCAGAAATCCATTTAACATTTCCATCTCCCTTGTATACAAGAGTGATATTTGTTACATCTCCAGTTCCAACTGAAACAACATCTCCATCATCAATACTTTCATAAGTATTTGATGGCATTGTAGTTTTTTGTGCCTTAATTCTCCAAACTATTTCAGCCATTTCCCCTCTAGTAATATTTTTACTAAAAGAATCTACTGAAGTAGGAATAGCAGCTAAAAGCTCAAGAGAAACAACATATTGTTGAAACCAAGTATCGCTATCAGATGAATCTGCAGTCAGTCTGAAGGCCTCAGCAACGATTTTGCTCGCCTCTGCAAAGTTTATCTCCCAATCAGGCATAAAGTACCCACTTGGATACCCATCAACGATTCCCATGTCCTCAGCTTTACAGATATAAGGTGCAAACCATTGATCAGTTACATCAGGAAAACAGTCACCGAATCCAGCTACATCATAGCCATAGGCTTCCATAACAATTTTCAAGAACTCAGCACGATTTATAGTGGCATATGGTTGATAGCTACCATCGCTATAACCAACCACTACTTCCTTGTTCTTCAAATACATGATTGCTTCATAGTTTTCGTCAGATGTGTCTACATCAGTAAAAAGAACCACATCATCAGCAACAGTTGTTTTCACTGTTTCCGTTGTTTCCTCAGGGTGATAAGCGTTTACCGTTGCTGTAAACAGCAAAACCGAGACTAGAACCGACGTGAACACAATCCCAAAGATTGATTTTTTCATAATTACTTTAGTGTTAAATAGTAATTTTTGGGTAAATATATTTTAAAGATTTTAAATAAAAACACGTCAATTAACAAAACGTAGTCACCTACAAAAAGTTACTTGACTCACCGTAGATTTACTCTTCAGCGTCAACATTGTGAGTTTTACACATTTTACAACAATCATGAGTTAGAGAAGTTGCTAACAAAATAACTCCTGAAACACCAATAACGATGTAGACAACTTGCATAGCTATTGCGTAACTCCCAAGTAAGTAATCAATTAAGTTAAAATCAAAGGCAAAAAGTGCCCAATTAATAGCTCCAAATATAGTAATAATCAGAACGAGCCACCATAAAACTTTCATAGAAATAGAGGTTAAAAATATTACGAAAACATTATAGACTTTTTCCAAAAATCCACAAGCATACATCCAGCATGAAAAAGAACTAGAAAACAGACCTGATTCGTGTCAACAGTACGTGATTGTCCGAACCGCATATCTGTGCTAAAATATTTAGATTTTAAGGGGTAAAAAAACAAAAATAAAAACACACAAGTTGAAGACAAAAAACATCATCAAAACCAGTCTACGCCTATGCGCATTCTTCCTAATCCTAGTCGGGTTAAGATCTAGCGCCTTCGCTGCACTAGATTGTTCTAGTAGCTTTTGCCTGGATTTTGGCGGTGTAGTGTTTGGTTCTGAGAACCTCCAGTCAGACAGCGTTGAGCTCCAAAGTGGAACAGCCCCAATCGAAACAAACTCTGAATCAAACAGCTTTAAAATAGCTACAATCAACCTTCTCCCAATTTGTGGAGACAACATCGTTGACGTTTGGGAACAATGTGACGGCACAGATCTCAACGGACTAACATGTACGGATTACGGATTCGATCTGGGTGTACTTGCCTGCACAACATCATGTTTTGCAGACACTTCTGGGTGTTATTATCACTCAGTTCCATTACCTCCAAAACCGGATCCAAAACCAGACGTTCCACCTGTGACACCACCTGTAACTCCACCGGAAGAAGAACCGGAAGAACCAGAGGAACCAGAAGTACCTGAAGTAGAAATCCCAGAAGAGATTGAAGAAATAGTTATAGCAGTCGATGAGTTGTGGACAATACCACCAATCTCAATACCAAGACCAAAACCACTCATTGTTGAAATCGAAGAAAAAGACATCGTAACTCCATGGGCAATCGTGATAGATGAAACACTATTCATCGCAAACAATCTTGAGTATGTAAACCCTGAAAATCCAGCACAGGATTACACAATCAGAGTCGTAACACCTGATGGAATTATTCTACATTCACAAGACATCACCACTGACAAAAACGGAAATTTCGTATTCGAATATGAGACCCCAATTGAAGACGGAAAGTATTTGATCTACGTCTACGATGAAAATAATTATTTTGTAAAAAGCTATCCAGTAAATCTAGTTGAAAGAGAAATCGAAGACTTCAGAGTAATAAAATTCGCTGACCAAGAAAGCGTTGTAAACGACTTCCTTGAAACAGTTGAACTAGGGAAAATCAAACCTTACGAAGAACAAACAACAATCGAAGGTATAGGAACTGAAAACTCAAAAGTAACCGCCTACTTCATCGACGAAAACGGTGAAATCATAATCGTAAAAACATTCGTAGATTGTTACCAAGAATGGAAAATGGAAATCCCTGAAGGTCTGGGACTTGGTGAACACAAAGTCTACATCGTAGAAGAATATCCTGACGGAATCCTCACAAAAGATCTCACTTACACATTCGAGATCACAGAAAAATGTGACTACTGTTGCCTAGTGGTCTTCCTACTGATCTTTATTTTCTTCATAATTCATCACTACTTCGAATTACCAGACAAAAAAGAAAGAAAAAAATTCCGAAACAAAATCAAAAAATACTTCTCAAGAATGTTCGTCCTGGTGCTTGTATTGGCTATATTACCAATCAAACCTGGACTCACATCAGTACCACAATTCTTGATTTACGAAGGTCGTCTTTTAGACAGCTCTGGATACATACTAAACACAGCACACACCTTCCGATTCTCGTTCTGGACAGTATCTGACAAAACAGCAACAGACGTAGATTCATTGACCGGAGTACTAAACGTTGGAGCCGCTAATTACGCTGGCTGGACAGAAGTACAAACAATTACCCCAAACAACAACGGAACCTTCTCAATCGAGCTAGGATCACTCGTATCGCTCCCTACAATCGATTACAACGTTCACAAATTCTTGCAGGTAGAAGTCAAAACCGGAGGACAACCAGACTCTGCATACGAACTCATGGACCCTACAGGAGACAACGGAGCAGACACGGACGACAGAAAAACCCTAGGATCTGTCCCATACGCATACGTTGCAGAATCAGCACAATGGTCAAACGATGAAACATTCACTCTCGACCACGACAACACAGTAGAAAATGCCGGAACAGGATCTATCGAATTACAATTTGGAGACACACTAGCCAGAATCCTCTCTTATGACACAGACAACGCTTATTTCGATTTCAACGATAACGTAAATATCCAAGGAAACTTAACAATCACGGGGACTGTTGACGGAGTCGACATCAGCGAGCTTTCATTTGACGATCTAAAACTCAGAGAAAAAGAAATGACATTTGAACCGGAATATGACAGCTCTTCTGTATACGCAGACGGAACAGACAACAGAGGAAAGCTAGAAACTTTCGCTATCGACCTTGGCGGCATAGACAAGATCAATCTTTACCAATGGACTACAAAACAAAACGCTCAACAAGACTTTGATCTAGTAATTTCATATCAATTACCTAAAGATTTCGACAGTTTCATGGCTGCCCCAATGACCATAAAATACCGAACAAGCGACGGAGTTCTAGCCACAAACAAAGTTGATCTAACATTTTTCGATACAACAGGTACAGCAGTCACTTTGACTGGTGCCGACAACCTTGCTAATGCAAGTTGGACTACTGCTAACATCACTTTTGGTGGTAGCCCGACTTTCACTGCGGGAGATACGATCACGATACATATCAAACTTTCGACAGACCGTACGGGTTTCTCGCAAGTTTCCGATATCGTACTCAATTACAACGGTCGTTAATTATTAATCTAACCCAAAAACATATGTAATCAGATAGCAAAATTGTACCAACATCCCTCGTCCTTTGCGATTAATTGAAAAATTACTGGCAGTGGAGGGGGCTGTGGAAAGGTCTTGCGCCAAAGACACTTCCTCCTGGGATTCCCTTCCCGGTAGTAATCAAAAAGGGAAAACCTTATATATATAATAATAAAAAATAACAAATACAAAATGAAAACACGTAACTCAAGCAAATCGCAATGGGTACGTCACATGAGCAGATTGCTCATTGCTGTCATCGCTTTTATGAGCGTTGCCGGTAATGCCTCTGCCCGAATCCTCTTCCAGGATGACGACTTCGACGATGTCGCATCTGAAGGTATCATCATCAACTTCGATGATGGTGGGGATGAAGACGTTACATTGCAACTAGGTAATGATGGTTCTGACGCAACCATGATATTCGATGATGGAACTGGAGACGTTACCTTTGCCACAGACGGTGGAGATTTCTCCTTCAGCGATGACAACTTAACCACAACTGGTGGAGCTATGTTCTCCGGAACAAGTGAATTCCACATCCGTGAAGTCGCAAACGAAGCAGTAGCAGATTGTACAACAGCAGGTGAAATCGTATTAGATACAGGTGAAAACAGAATCTATGTATGTTCCGCAACAGGTACACCTGGTACATGGGTAGCCTCTGATGCCGGTTCATCTCAAGATTTTGAAGATGTATTCTCAGTTGATGCTGATGATACTTTGACTACTACCAATCAAGATTTTACAATTGATACTGGTACTGCCGACTTCCTAGTAGATAGTAACGATTGGAGCGTTGATGCAGCTGGTAATATTACAGGAGCTGTAATTACTGGTACATCACTTACTGATGGTACTGCAACACTAACTGGTGGATCATTAAATGGTTTGACTGGTGCAGACGCCACTACAGAAGACACCATTGAAGGGTTGATATTCGATGCTGATGCCGAAGCCGTAACAGGTGTTTGGACATGGGCAGATAATGTCGCTCAAGAATTTGGTACTGACAGTGATGTATTAATCCAATACGATGAAACTGGAGACGACAGATTGGAAATCACTGGTACAAATGCTGATGTTTACTTCGAAGACAGCATAATCGTTGACACTAATGCAACAGTTAACGGAACATTAGATGCTAATGGTATCGTTACTCTTGGTGACAATGGAGAATCAGTAACAATCAATTCTGATACATGGGACGTAACTGCTCTTGGTGTAGGTTCTGGATTCACAGGATTCACATCAACTGGAACAGTTAACTTTTCGGGTGCAGGAGCATTCAGAATTCGTGAAGATGCTAATCCAGCTGCAAACGCGGCTTGTGCCACTGTAAATGAGTTAATATTAGACACTACTGATAATGAGATCCAAATATGTACAGCTACTGGTATTGCCGGTGCTGCCACATGGACAGCAGTAAGTAGTGATGACGCTGACACTTTGGATGGATTGGATTCTCTTCAATTCTTAAGAAGTGATACTAGTGACAACTACACATCTGGAACATTAACATTTGACTCAGGAACAACCTTGGCAGCAGCTTCAGGTTCAACTGTGGACATCAACACTGGTGCTCTATTAGATGTTAATGGTGAATTCGATGCATCTAGTGCAACTGAATTCCACATTCGTGAAGTACCAGGTGATCCAAATCTAATAGGAACTGGTGCAGCTTGTACGACTTTAGATGAAATAGTATTGGACACAGCATCTGACAGAATTTATGTCTGTACAGGAACTGGTGCCGCTGGTACTGGTACATGGAGAGCCACTGGCCCAGCTAATGTCAATGTCGACACTATGACATGGGAAGCAGAATACCCAGACGTAGTTGTTTACGGAGACTCAGCAAGTGGTTTATCTCACAAAGGTAAACTGGAAGCTCTATATGACGTCACTAACAGTGAACAATACTATCACTGGTCTACTAAGAAAAATGAAGACGAAGAAATAGATCTTCGTTTCCGATATGAGCTACCAGCGGACTTCGTAGACGCTGGAGACCTAACTTTAGATTACAGAACTCTAACTGCCGCTGCTGGTGACAATAGCGTACAAGTCATCGTAAATAACGATACTGACAGCACTACATGTCACACAGATGCCGCAGCACCGAGTGCTGCAAACACCTGGGGAACTCTAACAATCACAGCTGCTGAAATTGAAACTGGATGTGTTCCAGGTGCCGCTGGAGGCCTTGATGCTGGAGACGTTATTGAGGTAATCATCCGTCTAATAGCGGACGACACTAATGCCGGTTGGGCTGATGTTGGTACAATGTCATTTGCTTACACAAATTAACATAATTGGCGCTTTTTCTCCCCGACTTCTCGGGGAGAAGCTAGCGCCAGTCATGTCGAGTAAATCCATTATGCATAAAAAACTCAAACTAATCATAGGCAATTTCACCCTTCTAATACTGCTATTCGCAAGCAGTATACAACCTGCTACAGCCAGGTTGATTTTTGCAGATGACGTCTTTGAGAACAATTCTGAGACCTACCAAATCGGTTCAGATGATGATGCTGCCACAAGTTTACTTACATTAGACTTTGGTGGAATCAACTCAGAAACCATCACTTGGGACACAACTTCATTTCTAATAAGTAATGATCTAGAAATAGAAGGTGATTTAAGCCAGGACGGAACAACATTCACCCTGGATTCAGACAATGCAAGTTCAGGTGCAAATGTAGATATTGTAGCCGATCAGGGATCGGACAATCCTGGTACTCTTCGATACAACGCACTAAACAACCGTTGGGAAATCAGCAACGATGGTGGAACATTCGAAGCAATCTCAACAGGAGGAGGATCAACTCTAAACCTCGATGACGCTTACAACAACTTCGCTGCAAGCCCATCTACTATATTTGTAGATGCTGGTGAAGGACAAGCCGGAGGATTAACATTCGATGGTTCACTCGCAACTGACGAAACAGTATCTATCACAAATTCCGGAAATGGAGGAACTCTATTCCTCAGCAACACCGGATCTGGAGATAGTTTCACTGTCCACGATGAAGCCAGTGACACAACTCCATTCGTAATTGATTACGCTGGATTTGTAGGAATCGGCACAGGAACACCAGGCGCAAATGTACATCTATATGACATAAGCAGTACAACAGTGTCAGAATGGCAAATCTTCGACGACGGAACAAATCAAGTTTCTATATTAACAGGAACACTAGACCCTACTGTCACAGCAGTTGATGCAGACACAGGATCAATTTTCTACAATACTTCAACAGGTCAATCATACTCAAAACAAGATGACGGATCATCAACTAATTGGGGAATGGGTGGACTTTCTTTGGATTTACTGGACGCGCTCGCAGGAACATATGGAACTCCATCGGCAAGTAATCAATTTGTAACAAACGACGACCCACGTCTTATCATCAATAGCGGTAACGAATTCGGAGAAATCGCCCTAGGTTCACGTCTGGATTACAGCAATGACTCAGTACCACTCGACAGAACATATATTTACTACACCAGAGTATTTTTGCCTGCCAATACTTCCATAGAATCAATGGCAATGTTTACAACCTCCGCAAAAAATGGAACCATAAATTTCGCCATTTACTCAGATGATGACGGTCCTGACACAAAACTTGGAGAAATGGGAGCAAACACTGCAACATCACCAGTAAATGAGTTTTGGGAATATGATTTCACAACGCCTGTAGAAATAACTACAAGTGAGTTTTACTGGCTAGCAATGGCATGCTCACAATCACCTAAAGTGAGAACATACGACAACGCCAACGACAAATTCATCCCATACAGAGTAGAAGGTAAAACAGCATCAAGTACTACTCTACCAACAACAGCATCTCCAGATACTCTAGGAAACACTGTCGACATTCCTTATATAACTGGTTTCGATGATCTAGTCTACTAAATCTCTTCTCCACCAACTTGCTCCAAAATACTTCGGGCAACTTCTTTGATGTGTCGAGCAACTATTTCAGTTTCATTATCTGCCTCCCAGGCTTCACCAGCTTTACCAATAGCTTGATTCGCCCAATCCTCAGCTCCAGCATCTTCACCGGTAGCTCCAGCAATATATGCTTCCATCAAATAATCATAAGCTTTCGCCAACTTTGCAACTCCCAAAACCATATTATCGCTTGGGAAATTAATCATTGCCTGCTGAGTGAGATCAACTGCCAATTCAGAAGCTTTCTTTGCCATATTGATTTTTCCAGCTCCAACAAAAACATCTATTTGAACCATTTCAACTTCAGCCGCCTCAAGTAACAACTGTGTGTTGTATTTTCCTTTAATAAGCATCAACAAATACATCATCTGTGCCACTTCTCCACGATTCAAAGACATAGCAGGATCCAAATTTTCATATTCATTTATTTCAATTACCCCAACACTAGCCGCATAATTCATATAAGACGCATACCAAGCATCTTCAGGCACATCTAAAGCACCCGAACTTGGAACAGCATCCAATACTTCTTGCTTTAGCTGATTCGCTTCCAACAACATTTTCAAAAATTCTGCCTTATTTACCCCTCTTTCTCCATGAAACAATCCATCTACTCCATCCCCTTTCACAATTCCCAATTCATATCCTTTTGCAACAAAAGGCGCAAACCAAGCATCTTCTGCAACATCTTCAAAAGTAAGCTCACCCAACTCTTCAGGAGTAGGAATCGCAGAACCAACAAAAATAACCTTCAAAACTTCAGCCCTATTTATCGAATTTTCAGGCTTAAAAGTCCCATCGTCATATCCATCCAAAATACCTTTCTCCCTCAACAAACTAATCGCCGCATTATAATCATGATCCATCGGAACATCTGTAAATCCGACATCAACAACAGTGATACCAGACTCGGTACTACTCTCTTCCGCAAAAGAAGCAGGAGCAATAGCAGTAACCAATATAGTTACCAAAAGAATTAGAGGAATGAGTTTCTTCATATTATTTGAGTTTTAAAAAATACTTCTCTAGGGACTTAAACGTACAACTATTCTAACAATACGTTCCGGAATTAGCAACATTTCACACACGCGGGTTGACAAACAAAGCAAATACACCGATAATCATTTCTTGTAAATCAACCAATGAATGAACACTACGATCAATACGAAATTGAGAGACCGGAAACAGAAATTCCCTGTGATTCTCTTGCAAAAATTAATGCAGAAATCACAGAAGGAATATTAGCCCAAGGGCTACCTCTTGCCGATGATCATGAGAGAGAAAGCCATGATCAAGCTAAACTTTTTGAAACATTAGACAGCTTCTTGATATACGTTTCATCAAAGGAACAAATCACAAAAACTATTGAAGATGACTCACCTAAAAAGTCCGCAACAGTCGAATTATACGTACAAGAAATCATTCAAAAAGTATTTGCGCTAATAGCTGGTTATGTTCAAATTAAAAAAATGAGGAGCAGAAAAGAGTTTGATAAAAAAGACATTACATCAGCCCTCCAGTTCTGTTGGCAAAAAATAGTCTCAAAAGAAAGCAGACTATATATACTTGAAAAAATGCGACAACTAATACAAAAAGAAGATGACGAAGACATTAAGAAAAAACTACTCGAATCATTCGTGAAAAGTATAGGAGATCCAGAAAATCATCCATTTGGAATACTACTCGAAGACCGAAAATACGCAGAAATACACCAAGAATTAGCAAAACTTTCATCCGCTCCCTCAGATCACAAAAGCCTAACAACATCAATGATGTTAGACATGATAGAAGCAAATCTTCTAACAGACAACGATTTATGGGATGAAATCAGCTTACATTCAGATTTCAAGAACTTTCTCGGAAAAGTTTGCAGTAGATACGAAGACCAATTCAAAGATATTGATCCGATAGTAACTCAAGCATGGGAAAACATTCTTTATCCTCGCCTACTCGTCTGGGGAAACCTAATCTACTCCGATTCCCTTCTCCTTCCCAAAAATCAGACAGAAAACTAAAAGGTGATTAGTCAACACGCCTTGACTTTTCTCGTGTTTGTTGTAATATGTTTTCTATTTTTACGTTATAATAAAAGATGACACTTAGATCAAATCCACAACCAGAAGGTAGCGAAGCACCAGAAGAGGCTCTAAAAAAGCCAACAATCGCTGATGCCATTTCTTCTTTATCAGGGCCTGGGGCGCCAAGCGCATCAGATAAAGTAGCACTACAGTTCCCGCCGGATATATGCCTAAAAATAGATCAATTTCTAGAACAAGACTCGGATATAATTACAACGGCAGCAGACGATATTGTCAGTCAATACTACCAAGTGGTCAATATGTTCCTTGAACATATGCAAAAAAGAACTTGCACAGACACTCAACGGGTTCAATTTCTATATTTAAAAATAGCGAAAAGCCACCACCTTTCACAATTAAAAAGATATTCATTTAAAAAAAGAAGACAAGGCAACGCGAAAAACCCACTTTCACTATTACAAATTTTCTCAAAATGGGAAACAGCATTGGGTGGTCCTAACAAATTTTCATTTTTATCTGCCGTCCAAAACACCGACACAATGACGACACAAAGCGGTTCACTCAAAAAAACTACCGCAGGAGGCGTCGCAGCATACAACGCAAGAACAACTCCACCAGCAGCCACTCCAACTCAACCACCTGTAGAAGACACAGTAAAATCAACATTAGGAGGAACTCGCCTTGCTATGCCTGTAGTTGATTTTGGACCAGATGGAAAAATAATAATACCACAACCTGTACCAACAGCACCACAACCGACACCAACTGTACCAGAACCAGCAGAAACCGTAGTCAAAACAACAAACGAAGCCGCAACAGCAGTCACTCCCCCACCAGAAGCACCAGAAGATGATGGATGGCATCACATACTAGCCCCAAAAGACAAACAACTAGAAAGCGATATTGACATATTCAACCACCCAGGACTCCCAACAATAATTCACGTTCACAAATACAGAAATCCAGCATCACAAAACGGCTGGAGATCAACGTTGAAAAATCTAGAAACTGCAATGGCTATCAGTTTTGATGAATTAAAAGGAGAAACAGATAAAACCAAAATATACGAACACATGGTAAATGCACTATCTAAAACAGGAAGCCCACAATATAGAAAAAGAGTCCTCCAAGAAATCCATGCCCTCAGCAAACACGACAAAGGCATAAGCCAAAGAGCAATCACAGAGATTTTCACAGATGTCCTCTCAAACCAACCTGAATACAGCAGACCTAGAAAAATCTCAGAAGCAATGGAAATAATCTATGAACAACCAAACAGCTACAGACCCAGACCAGAAGACATGACACCAGATGCACTATTCAAAGGTTATAGTGAATTAGACAAAGCAGAAATTACTGAAATGCCCGCAGAAGTTCAAGAACCTATCAGAAAACTGCTCGAAGCAGCCAGAGAATTCGGATTAGCACCTGTTGGTATTAACGCAAAAAAAGTAGACATCGCAAAAATGACTCCAGGCAATTTCAGACTAATGTGCGCAAACATTTTCCACAGACTCCAAGTCATAGAGGAACAAGTAAAAATTCAAGTATTCAAATCAAGCACATGGAAATGGAAAAGCCCAGCAGGAAAAGCCCGAGCATTTACAAGAAAACTACAAGAAATCTTCGCAGTTCAATTTGCAATAATAGAAGAATTTTTGTTCTCAAAAGAACTATTTATTCCAGAAAAAGTCAGAGATTTAGCCTAAAACGTTTTAGACTTTATTCTTTATCTCTTTTCCATTCACAAAAATCCGCATCGCAGGAGCAGCCTGTATTTTCACCATACCCTCCTCATCTTTCACATCTATTTCAAACGGTTTCAAAGGAACTTCTCCCAACAATTTGAAAAGGTTCTCTCTTTCCTGAGCCAAACCTTCTTCCGCTTTTAACCTCAAGTCTCTAAGCTCATTATAAAATTCGCTTTTCTGCAAATCTTCCAAAGCCTCATCTTCTAGGTCTTTTACCTGTAGTCGCATTTCTTTCAATCCCCTTTTGAGATCTTGATATTGCTCGTCTTCTATTTTTTCCTCTGCACGCATATCCTTTTTAATTCCTTTCAATTTTTCCTCACGCTTACGAACTTCTTTTATTGCTAACTGAATCTTGTCATGAACCATAGTTACTTTTTAGTTAATTAAATTAAAATTTGAATCCGAAGATGAAGAATCCGAAGATGAAGAATTAGTCGGACCACCTTCTGGCCCAATCAAATCATATTCATCAATCATTTTATCGACAACAACATCCCGGTAAGTCTGAAACTGTTCATTATCCTTTACCCCAAAAGCTGAGAAAGCAAAATAAACAATCAAAACAGCCAAAAACGCAGCAGCCACCGATACCATTATCAGCCAAGCAATCGCCTTTAAGAACTCAGGCAAAACTTTGAAAAGCGATAAAATAAATCCAAATAACCTCTCAAAAAACGTCAAAACTCCTCTACCAAACTGCTGAAAAATAGATCCAACTTCTGAACTTTCCTCCACAACTGGCTTTTTCTTTTTTGTAATTTTTTTAGGTGCCATATAGAATAAGTTTAACAAATGAGTAGATCAATTTAAACACACTAAACCTTTTTTTTGAATATGAAATTCCTAAACAATTTCCGAAAACTCCTCAGAATCGAACAGTGGTACAAAAACCTAATCATTTTTCTCCCACTACTTTTCGCATCAACCTCAACTACATACACTCCAACCCAATACATCATCGGATTCTTTGGGTTTTGCCTAGTCTCATCAATCACTTACATAATCAACGACTGGGTAGACAGAAAAAAAGACGCTCTCCACCCCACCAAAAAATTCAGGCCTCTAGCCTCAGGAGCAATTTTACCAAAAACAGCAACCCTCGTAGCGATAATTATCGCAATACTCGTAATCCTCTCCGCCCTCTACCTCGGCACCTTTTTCGGGGCTGTCGTCGGAACCTACTTCGTCGTCACAAACGCATATTCATTCGGTCTCAAAAACATTCCACTCGTCGACATTCTCATAATTGCAGGAAACTTTGTAATGAGAATGATGGCAGGACTAACAACCTTCCCAACCATAGACCTTCTCCCCTATTTCGGCTTACTTTTCGGAATAATAGCGATCTTCCTCACACACAAGCGCAGAAGCGACATCAAACTTCTCGGCTCAAAAGCCGCAAAACACAAACCAGTACTCAAATTCTACAGCCGCAGAAACAGCTACCTCTTCCGCCAACTCGGATATATCATAATTCTCGTAGCATTCTACAAACTCTGGACCCTAAACGTCCTCACAGAGTTCCAAATCGCAGCCGCACTCCTTCTCCTCCTAATAACAAGTGTCCTCTTTTCCCGAGACCCTCACCTCACAATAAAACCGCACTACTTACTCAAAAATCCGCTGTGGATAGCAGCTTTAATCCTAAATATAATTATCGCTTTTCTCTAAGGTCTAAACAAAGTAAGCAACCCAGCTCAAATATCCTCCAAATACGAGAATCGCAATTCCTCCAACAGTAAGAGTTGTTGTGCTGTAAACATTTGTTGCAAATTTGAGTAGCCATTTTGGCACTAGCAATATCAGAACACCTTTCACAACTGCTAAACAACCAAACACACTAACGATAATTTCGTTCACACTTGACCAAAGGTTGTGCTTTGTAAGAATCAAAAGACCAAGAAGCATGCTTGCACCACCCATAAGCAAAACAAAAACAGGAGATTCTTCGTCGACGTTTTTCAGTGCTTTGTAGAAATACTTCAGGTTAACAACTAACGCAAGACCCATCACGAAAAAGATTGGGCCAATCAGTTTGATAACCAACAGAGTAGAGTCATCCATAGGAAAGAGTTAAGGATATTAGCTAAATACTATTATTTAATTGAAGTTTTTGCAACAAAGAGTCATCACCGGCATCTTCATAAGGCGTATCACTCTCCCAAGTTCTATAAACGATAGTCTCCACATTCTCCCAATAAAAATCAGCATTAGAAACATTACAACCCGCATCATGACATTCATACCTTATCCTCAAAGAAACCGCTTCCTTGTCCACCAATTCCCCCTCTTCATCAATAGTTAGTAAAAACAATTTAGTACCAAGTGTTTCCGTATAAGACTCCTCCTGCTGATTCACAACAGTCATTGCTATAATTCGATTATCCGGAGACCAAAAAAAGTCCACCCCAGCTGTCGTATCAAACACCGACATCAAATCCTTTTCATTCTCATGTTCAGAATCAAATAAAACAACATTCGGGAAATCCATATACACATAAAATCTCTGATCGTCACTCGCCGCACTCCTCATCGAAGTATTCCTATACATATCCCCAAGCACAATCACATTGGCCTCCTCATCATGGAAACACCCACTCAGCACCAAAGCACCCAAACTGATAATCAGAAATAACTTAATCATCTTCATGCAACGATTATATCACTTGCTAATTAGCATGAACATAGCTAGAATCCTCTGGATGAAAATATATAATGTTGCAATCGTAGCCCACGTAGATCACGGAAAAACCACCTTGGTGGATGCTCTTTTGAAAGCCAGTGACAATTTTGATGAACGAAAAGGGCTAGACGATAGGGCTATGGACAGTAATGACCAAGAAAAAGAGCGTGGAATCACGATTTATGCAAAAAATGCCGCTATTACACATGGTGGTAAAAAAATAAATATCGTTGACACTCCGGGACATGCGGATTTCGGGTCAGAAGTTGAACGTGTTTTACGAACAGTAGATGCGGTGATTTTGGTAGTAGATGCTTATGAAGGACCAATGCCTCAAACAAAGTTCGTTTTAAAGAAATCTTTGGAGCTAGGCCACAAAGTTTTGGTAGTAATTAACAAAATCGACAAACCAATGGCAAGACCTGACGAAGTTGTTGATCTAACATTCGATTTATTCTCAACTTTGGGTGCTACAGACGAACAATTGGACTTCCCATACATGTATGCAATCGCAAAAGAAGGTATCGCAATCAAAGAACTTAATGATGAGAAAAAAGACATCACTCCTCTGATCGATTTCATTTTCGAGAATGTAAAAGAGGCAGAAACCAACACAGAAGCACCTTTCCGAATGCAACCTGCAACACTTCAATACGACAATTTCGTAGGGAGAATAGCAATCGGCAGAGTTTATGAAGGAGTTTTGAAAGCTAATCAATCAGTCACAGTAATAAATGCAGACGGAGAAAAACGAACAGGCAAAGTGAGTAAGATTTTTACATATGAAGGAATGGATAGAGTAGAAGTTGCAGAAGCTCAAGCAGGAGACATGGTCGCAATAGCAGGATTACCGGACATTTACGTCGGAGAAACCATCACAAGCGACGCTGACGCAGAACAATTACCTGCAATCAAAGTCGATCCACCATCATTAGCAATCGAATTTATGGTAAATGACTCCCCTTTCGCAGGACGCGAAGGAGAATACGTCACAAGCCGTCACATAAAAGAACGTTTAGAAAAAGAATTAGAAACAAATGTAGGATTGAAAATCGAACCAGTAGAAGGCAAAGACTCAATGAAAGTTTATGGACGTGGAGAAATGCACATCGCAGTATTGATCGAAACAATGAGACGTGAAGGATTTGAATTACAGATCTCTCAACCGGAAGTAATCATGCAAGAAATCGATGGAAAAAAGCACGAACCTATTGAAAATGCAGTAGTTAACGTTCCAGACGACATGGCCGGTTCCATAATCGAAGCCTTAGGAAAAAGAAAAGGAATCATGCAACACATGAAGTCTGACAATGGCAATACATTACTAGAATTCGAAGTCCCAACTCGCGGACTTTTGGGATTCCGTTCAATCTTCATGCTTTTAACACGAGGCGAAGGAACTCTCTATCATTCTTTTGATCGTTTTGCTCCATATGTTGGAGAAATCGAAAAACGTACAGTCGGCTCAATGATTTCCGGTGAAACAGGTGCAACAATGGCCTATTCACTTTGGAAATTACAAGAAAGAGGTCCACTTTTCGTAGGTCCAGCCACCGAAGTTTACGAAGGAATGATACTCGGCGAACACAACCAAGGAAGCGACCTAGCCGTAAACCCAATAAAGAACAAAAAACTCTCAAACGTCCGTTCCTCAGGTGCCGACGAAGCACTAACTCTCACACCAATCCTCCCAGTCAGTCTCGAAAGCGCAATCGAATACATCAAAGAAGACGAATACGCCGAAATCACCCCAAAACAGGTGAGGTTGCGGAAAAAATACCTGACTGAAAACGAAAGGAAACAGATGAATAGAGGTTAATACAAAAAAACTTGAGCCAATAAAAAAGAGCGAAGTTTAATCTTCTAGCTAGCTACTCGGGCCTAGTACCCTTTGGTCTATTTAATTACAATACTCTCTTGGATAGCTTGAAGCTCCAATTCAGTTTGAGTATCCCCGCTATAAAAATATAACGCGCTTCCAATAGGAGGGTTCTCATTATGCATCCTTCCACGCTTAGGAAGTTGTTCGATTTCTTCCTCAGTCATGCTCTCCACAGTAACTCCACCAGGTCCATCAATTACGCTATTAATTACAATTCTTCCCTTCTCATTTCTGATAATTACATTATCATCAGTTTCATCTAAACTATAACTATTTGGATATTCTAAAGTAAAATATTCTGATTCGTATTGAATGACATTTTCGTTAAGTCCAGAATCACAGCCAAAAAGCAACAATACAAACAATGCAATTAGTAAAAATTTCTTCATACAAAAACTATATACCTTTCCAAAGCAATGTAAAGATTCTTGGCTGGGGCGGAGGGATTCGAACCCCCGAATGCCAGGACCAGAACCTGGTGCCTTACCACTTGGCCACGCCCCAATAATTGCGACCCCAATAAAAAAAGGGTTTTGCCAGAAGATTCTAACAAAACCCTTCCCTAATTCAAAAC
>JAOZTS010000107.1 GCA_029939035.1 Candidatus Altimarinota bacterium
CTTCGGATAAGTTAGAGGTGGTATATCCAGCTCAGCAATGTCATCATTCCCCTCAAAAGCTCCATACAAATCCGCCACACTATCAGCAAACCCAGCTCCCTCTTCCCCAGCTGCAGGAGGAGTATCACTTCTCAAAATAAATGTAATATATTCATTAATTGGCAAATCGTATTCATCAAGAGGTATTGTCACCCCTGGATAATAGATAAACAAGTTCTCAACCAAGTTTTCAGTTGAATCAATCTCGTATCCAAAACTCTTTTCGTATCCAAAGTCGGTTTCAAGGCCAGTACACACGTCTCCATCGTTTGTGTTGTAGAAAATCCTAATGTTGCCCGCCGAATCACTTACTACCAAATCAGTACATCCGTCAGAATTCATATCATCAGATTTCATCTCAGAAATCTCACCTTCAATATCCAAATTCAAACTCTCCCTCTCAAAATGCCCATTCATGTTTGTATAAAGACTCACAGGCTGATCTCCTTCGATACAAGAGTCATTGGTGCCAAGAACTAGATCATCATAGCCATCATTGTTTTCATCGATTGCAACGGCACTCACTGCACCTCCAAAAGCATTCAAAATATAACCACGATCCGTAAAGTGCCTATTACTAACTTCATGTTCCAGCAACCTGATTCGTCCATCTTCATAAACCAATAAAATATCATCCAGCCCATCGCCGTTATATTCAAAAGGAATCATCTCAACGATATCCTCTTCACTTGCAAAAATAGATTGTCCAATAGTTTTGGTATATCCGGTAATTGTACTCACCATCCCAACAATACCCTCGATCTCGAGACGAACATTTGGATCTCCATAAATAACCATCGCTTCAGATCCATAAGGGATATGTGATTCTCCTACAGAACTTCCCGCCGAAAAGAACAGCATATGTTTATTACTTCCATCGAATCCAACACCAAACGAATCCTCCATGAAAGGGGACTGTCCTGCATCAATTTCATTTTCCAGGTCTACTACATAGAATCCCAACGGCTCGTTTGTAGAAGATCTGGAGTATTTCGAAACAGCTTTGTATTGGCTTGATAAAGTGTTTACTTGCATGTACACACCTGGGAATGAAGCAGACAAGCTGTCATCATAAGCTCTATATTGAACATCTTTCCCAAAATTTTGATTAAATGAAATTATCGCCAGTTTCTCAACTCTATTTTCAATAGCAAAAGCAAGATTTGAACTTTCTTCAACAAGAGTCAGCTCATAAGTATTGTCATTCAAAGAAATCCGGCCAAATTTGTCGATTACAGCCTTGGTATCGCCATTTTTTACCATATAAATACCATCATCTCGTTCTTCGAACTCCATATCCGGCTCAGTTGTAGAAACATTTTCAACATAAATCCCAGAACTCTCAGCCACCCCTTCATCCAAAAGAATCAAAGAAGTATTCGGATCAGGAACCATAAATATTGTCGCTAATTGTTCTTCATCAATCTCATCCGAGATTACGATTTTTTGATAAGGGAATGAATCCGTAGCGAGAACTACCTCAGCGTTCACAGAATCTGCCATCACATCTAGTTTTCCAAAAGAATCCACTCCAAACAGTCGTTCTTTTTCACTAGTGCCGGCAGTAATACTACTGATTGATTGGATCTGCCCTTCGCTATAAAGCAGAACTTCAGCCATATTTTTCTCACTTCCCAGCTTTCCAAAAGCACCACCAAGCAAAGACATATAAAGAGCCCGAGGTGCAAAATCCGCAATCCTAGCAGCATCAAAATGCTTCACGATTTCCAAAGAAAGAACAGCCGGCTCATCAATAGTTGCAGTAGCCGCAACGATATTTGCAAGACCTGAAATATCACCTCCAGCCACACGCACAGTTGCAATTCCTTCCAGAGAAATGGCACTTTGAGCTGTCAGGAAGTCTATATATCCCTGAGTAGCAGGAGTTGTACCAAAATTGATAACAATCCCAGTTCCTTCTCCAGTATTTACAAGATTTCCAAATTCATCCAAAAGCCTAGCCTCCAAAACAACTTCCTCGACTCCATCAGAATAAATCTTCTCTTCAGAAGAAACCAACTCCAATTTCACAGGTGTAGAAGGCAAAACATCAAATCTAATAGTATCACTCACAGCTCCAGGTATCTCTACCAAGATCTCGGAAACCCCGGCAACATCAGAGGACTCGAACTGCACATTATTACCAACCAGCACTCCATCAACCATCTTGGCAGGCGGAGTTTGCACGAAATTACCTAATTGGTCACTCAAAACAGTAAATTCAATTGGACCACTGTAATTATCAACAACTTGTCCTCCCGACATCAAAGTAGTTTCAATCTGCATAATTTTCCCATCCACACCAATAGCAGTTTTATTCAAATCAATATCCAGCTCAACATCAGCCAAAAGTTCAAACGTACGAGATGTACCAGCGTACTGAGTAAAATCAATTTCTTCCCAATTATCTCCCATCTCAATAAACTCTTCCTCAAGCTCATAATCCAAAAGCACAGCGATCACATTCGCACTTCCAGGCTGATCCTCGGCATAAATATCGACCAAAGCTTCACCTTCCAAAGTCCCTAACTGAGTTCCGAGAATCTGGCCATTAGTATCAGCATTTGGATCAAAATAAACTCCCTCACCCGCAAACAATGCCACCTGCGAGAACGAATTGTTGGCCAAATTACCAAACTTATCTCGAATAGAAATCTTCATTTCACTCTTGAATTGATCATTCGCAACCATCATGCACGCATCCTCACCAGGATCACAAGAATCGGTCTCGATTGAAAGAAGAACAGGCTCACCTGCAACCAGATAAAGCTGTTTCTCCCTCAATGGATATTGTGGATCAACTGAGCCACCAGAATCCAAAACCTCCGCCCTTATTTTGAAAAGACCTGTCTTTGTGCCCGCTCTCAGATAAACAGTCGCCTCACCATTATTAGTGGTAGCAATATCGCCATTCTCAAAAGTAATAATGTCAGCAACCACAGAATCAATTATAGAAAATCGAACCTGTTTATTGGCCCCAACCAAATTTCCTTCTTCATCATAAATAGCAACAGTTAGCATCATCAAAGACTCGCCATCTGCAACCATCTGATCACCCGCCTCAACCCAATACTGAGTGTCTTCGTTCTCAACGGCATCAATAAACGGATTTTCCTCATCAGGAATATAAGCAATCATTCGATCAGAGAAAAGTTCAACCAATAGACGAGAAGATCTATATACCTCCAAATCCTCATCAATAAATTTCTTGTAATAATCGGTGTCCAAATAGAAATCCTGCCAGTCACCAACAGCTTCTTCGCCTTCAGTGTCGTCATCATCACCATCGTCTTCCCCATCATCGCCCCCAAGCTCTTCATCCTCAACAGATGTCGAATAAAGAGTAGTCTCTTCAACCAATTCAGATTCTAGGATAGTGATATCAGGTTCTTCTTCACCTTCATCATCTCCAGAAGTATCATCATCGTCTCCATCATCGTCATCCACGTCATG
>JAOZTS010000108.1 GCA_029939035.1 Candidatus Altimarinota bacterium
ATCTGTTGTACATTTATCAACAACACTTTTTTCTGCGGGTCATCCCTTTGAATAAGCTGATTACGAATTAACCTGAAACAAAAATTTTGAATTTACCCCATTTGGCTTTATTAAATTAGAGTAAATAAATATTTTATTATGTATAAGAAAAAAAACTATTTAGATTTTGGGATACTAAAAATGGACAGAAGTTCCAGGATGCTTTTCATTAGTAATAAAAAAGTATTCCTTAGGAATAAAGAGTTTAATTTGATGGAATATTTTATGGAAAATGTTGATATCGTCCTGAGTCGCACTAGAATTCTTGAGGATGTTTGGGACAGAAATATTTGTTGTCCAACAAATACTGTGGATGTGCATGTAAGTAAATTGAGGCAAAAGTTGTCTACTCATAATTGTAACTTGTCGATCGAAACGGTGCATTGCATAGGTTATAAATTCTCCCCCTAATTATCGAATAAGAAACTATTTTGACAACAACCACAACACCTTTTTTTTGCTCATTTGGCAAAATCTTTTTATAATCACAATCAGAAATAACCTCACTCTCTATGAATACTTCCACCAGTACACCTATTATCCAAGCGCTGCTGGACCTTCCTTCATTGATCAACAATCTCCTGTTATTACTTTCTGATAAAGAGAAATCAGTGATCAAGAAAAGGTTTAATTTAGACGGAAAAAGAAAACATACGCTGGATGAAATCGGAAAAGAATTTTCTGTGACTCGAGAGCGGATTAGACAAATTGAAAAAAACGCATTATCAAAAATGCGCAGAAATGTATTCAATACGGCGCTGAGAAACCTTCATGATTTCGTATTATCTTCGGTGAGATCTCATGGTGGGTTTATCAAGGAGGATGCTCTTGTAAGGCAGTTTGATCAGGTTACTCCTCCAAACACTGAGTTAAGTGAAAATGATTTGCACCTATCTTTTGTTCTGCATGACAGTTTGGAATGTATCGGGAATACTATAAATTTTCATCCTTATGTTAAGGAGGAAAAGCTTGCAGATTTTTCTTTGAAATACGTTTCGGATAAATTGGTAAACCAATTACATAAATATGGGGATGTTAAGGATTTGGAAAAAATACATGCAGACCTTAAAAATGTTATGGAAGAATCTGAATTCGATCTGAAGCGAACAAAGTCTTTAATAAATATTGATAAAAGAATTACGATTGTTGATGATGGATTTGTTGGTCTAGTGGAGTGGAGACACATTCACCCAAGGACGTTACGAGACAAAATAATGTTTATACTTAAGAAGGAGAGGAATCCGTTGCACTTTGTAGATATGGCGGAAAAAATCACTTCAGCCGATTTTGACAAAAGAAATATAAATGTACAAGCCGTTCACAACGAATTAATCCGTCACGAGCAATTCGTTTTGATTGGAAGAGGAATTTATGCTCTGTCAGAGTGGGGGTATGAGAAAGGAACTGTTTCAAAAGTTATAGAGAGAATTTTGAAGAAGGATGATGAGTTAACTCAGGATAAGATAATTGAAGCTGTCTTGAAACAGAGACAGGTAAAGGAAATCACGATTGTTTTGGCACTTAAAAATAACGATCAGTTTGAAAGAGTAGGTCGTAAAAGATACAGATTAAGAAAATCTTAGATTTTGATAAATTGTGTCTTGTCAGCTTTGTAGTCTTTTTTTAGAGCTGGAAGGTTTTCTTCGATTGAGTTTATGGCGTCCTCTCTACTTTTAATATTAACTTTTCTTTCAGCCTTTTTTTTAATTTCCAGGAGTTTTTTGTTGCTCTTGTCTACTGCGAGTAGCTCTTCAGCAACTCTTGTTGCTTTGTCGTATTTCCCAAGTCTCATCAGCGTGTCCAAATGAGTATATGATTTGTAGATGTATTCATCTTTCTCCTCGACTTGAGTTCCATGTTGTCTTAATCTCAATCCTCCTTCGAGATCATTAATGCGCTTACTATCTTTGTCGATTCTTTTTAATTGAGAAATAAAATGTGCGATGTCCTCGAATTTTTCCGAGTAGATCAGATCCTCTTTTCCATCTATTTTCATTTTGATTAATATGTCCCTGTATCTCTTTGTCATTTCTAAAACCTGTTTGTTGCCTGGACTATTTTTCTCCATCGCGAAAAGTTCTTCAAGTAGTCCTTTTTCATCGTTCTTCAATAATTTATTTAGTTTTTCTTCGTTCTGTTCTTTAAAGTTTTTTTGTAATTGTTCGACTTCGTCACGGTACTCTTCCTGGGCTTTCTGAATTAACCCTTTTAATTTGGTATTATTTGGGCCAATCTCCAACAGTGGTTTGAGTTTGTTTAGTATTCCAACATAATCATTTTTTGCCCAAAGTGGCTTAACCTCATCTATTTTGCCTTTGATAAGTTTGTTGTTTTTTTCTTCAACCCTGTCTTCGATTTTTCTCATCAAATCTATGAAAACATCTTCGTCTGGATATTCAGACAAATAGCCCTTACATTTTTCGTAGGCATCCTTCAACTTGCCTTCTGAAATCATTATTTCTATGTTTTGTTCAACTTGAGTGAAAAAAGCTTTGTCAGACATTTTTATTTTTGTTTACAGTTAAATTATAGCAAAAATTGCTCAATATGTCGATCAATTAGCCTTTTATAGATCTTTGAGTAGCGCTTTCAATTTAGAAAGCTTGTCCTTTTCCTCCTCGAGCCTTTCCGTGTTTTTCTGAACAACTTCTTTCGGAGCATTAGACGTAAACCCCTTGTTTGAGAGCTTTTTGTCCAATGATGTTATGAAGTCCTGCTTTTCTTTAATATCTTTCTTCAATCTAACCGCCTCTTTTTCGGGATCAATAAGGTCTTTTAGTGGTAGATATGTCGTTGTCTTTCCGACATGAATGACTTTTGACTTCGGGATTTTTTCTCCTTTGCTCTTTATTTCTAGTGACTCTAGTCTTGCAAGTCTCATTATTGCCTCTCGCTTTTCTTCTATTGCTTTCACTTTAGACCCACCGTGAATTATTGCGTGAATTTTCTTTGCGGGCTCAACTCCTTGTTCTGCTCTTACACTTCTAATTCCACTTATGATTTCATGGATTAATTCCATAGTTTTCTTTTCCTCCTTGAAGACAAGATTTTTGTCATATTTTGGCCATTCAGCCGTGATTAGCATGTTTTCGTTGTCAATGAATTCCCACAATTTTTCTGTCACAAATGGAACGAATGGATGTAAAAGCTTCAAGGCCGTTTTCAGAGCGTGAAGTAGAACTGGCGGATTGATATGTTCACCTTTGCAAACTTCCAGATACCAGTCGCAGTAGTTTTTCCAAATAAACTCGTAGATTTTCGTTCCCGCATCTGAAAATCTGTAATTCTTCATGTCATCATCCACTTCTTTTATAAGCGATTGTAATTCGGTAAGTATCCATTTATCAGCAGATGATTTGATCATCCCGGGCTCAAACTTCTTCTTTATGTGTTGTTTTGTAACATTAAGGAGTGCAAACCTAGC
>JAOZTS010000028.1:0-612 GCA_029939035.1 Candidatus Altimarinota bacterium
ACAATTGTTGATCCTGCAACAAATTTAGCGCCACATGCACATGAGAATGTAATTTCTTGATATTTTGGGTGAGTATCGGTTTTCATTATTGTTCTTTATTCGGAAATTTTGCTTCGGAAATATACTTGAAATATATTATCATTGCAAGAAGAATTAACGCTATGCTTGCATATAGCTGTATATGAAATCTTGTATTTAAGACACTTGCCTGGATATCTTTTGATCGGATTTCGCCACTGTCGTCTTTTATTGTTAGCTTAATATCGTGCTCTCCGAGTTTATTGAATGAATGTGTAATTGAGTTTCCTTCTAGGATTTCTCCATCTATTTCCCATAAATAACTTACAACTTCGCCGTCTTCATCATAAGAAGGGGATGCATCAAATAGATAAGTTTCAAATAGGGTAATTTCGAAATCATCGTTTGTGAATTTTATTACCGGACCTTTGTTGAGTGGGAATTTGTCTTCTACGTCGGGGATTCCGTCGTTGTCGTCATCTGTGTCTTTGTTGTTTCCTAGCTTGTCATTGTCTGTATCGAGCCATTCGTCTGGATTTAGAGGGAATGCGTCTTCTTTGTCGTTGTATGTGTCGTCGTCCGTGTCTGGATCAA
>JAOZTS010000028.1:622-12249 GCA_029939035.1 Candidatus Altimarinota bacterium
TGGGTCTGTTTTTATGTTGTCTTCTTTTGTGTCTTTTAGCCCGTCGTTGTCGTCATCATCATCTGCAATATTTCCAATGCCGTCTTTGTCGGTGTCCAGGGTTTCATTCGGATCGAGAGGCATTTCGTCAAACTCATCCGGAACTTCGTCTCCGTCATCGTCATTGTCGGCATTATCTCCAATTCCGTCTCCATCTGTGTCTAATTGTTCATTTGAGTTTAATGGGAAAGCATCTTCTGTGTCAGGAACTCCGTCTCCATCGTCATCTGTGTCTGTTTGGTTTGGAATTCCATCGTAGTCGGTGTCTTGTACTGCAAAAATTTCTGTAGATATCCAGTTGTTTGATGGATTGTCGTCTTCTGGTTCCCATGGATAAAGTTTTACAGCAATTTTGTGGTCACCATAAGTAGGAACCCAATCTATGAAAATGTCATCAGTTTTGCCTGCAAAAAGTGAAATTGCTTGGTCTCCTCCTATTTGATTGCCGTTGTCGGAAAATCTTACAGTACCTAATAGGTCTTGATCGCTATTGTTTGTGGCTGTTGAATAAATCCTAATGGCTGAACCTTCAATAAAACTTCCGGTAGAGAATTGGATGTTTTGGCTATTGATTGAAATATCACTACTGTATGCGAAAACTGTAGTGGGAAATAACAGAAAAGATGAAATTATTGCTAGTGTATTGAAAATGCTTTTCATAGGGTTGTGTGATGAGGTACTCGCTCCGCTCGTGTTATGCTCGCCTTAGCTCGCAGGCCGTTCGCTGTCCCGACCCTTCGGGTGCCCGGGAACTGACTCTTCGAGCCTTCGCTGCCGGCTGTTAAGCTTTTGCTGCTTTTTCCTTTTTTGGTTTCACTTCAATTGTTTCTTGTGCTGATTCTTCCACTTCTTCTTCGCCGGCTTCAATTACGAATAGTGATATAGATGCAACTTTGTCGGATGGTTTCATTCTCATTAAGTAAACACCTTGTGTTGCTCGTCCTTGAGAAGGGATATTTTTGCTGTGAAGTCTGATTACTTGTCCTGATTTTGACATTATGATCAATTCTGCATCTAAGTCTTTTGTTGTTACTTTAGCACCAACTATTACACCCGTTTTAGCTGTAATGTTAGCAGTTTTTACTCCTGAGCCTCCTCTTGCTTGAAGTCTGTAATTTTGAGTTTTTGTCATTTTCCCTAGACCATTTTCCATTACGACTAGGAGTTCGCTCTTCTCTGTGTCTCTTATTACATCCATTTCTACTACTATGTCTCCATCTTTTAGTCTGATTCCTCGAACACCTTGAGTTGCTCTACCCATTGGACGAGCATCTTTTTCGTTGAATCTGATACATTTTCCGTTTTTTGTGACGATTAATATTTCATTATCTTTTGATACTTCTCGTACCCATTCTAATGAATCATCAGCTCTTAGCTTTATGGCTATTAGTCCAGATTTTCTTACGTTTGCAAAATCTTTTACTGATGTTTTTTTGATTTTCCCTTTTTTTGTGGCCATGACCAAGCAATCTCCGGTGAAGTTTTCGTGTGAATTTAGAATTGCGGTTATTTGTTCACCGTCTTGTAGTTGAAGTAGGTTTACAATTGCTTGTCCTTTTGCTTGTCTTGAAGCTTGTGGGATTTCATAAACTGGTAATTTGAAGACGCGTCCCTTGTTTGTGAAGTAGAATAATTCGTCGTGGTTGTTTGCAAATCTGATTAATTTTATTTCGTCATCGTCTTTTGTTGTTCCTCCGATTATTCCCTTTCCTCCACGTCTTTGAGCTCTGAATGTAGATGTTGGAACTCTTTTTATATAATTTTCTCTACTTAACATCACCATCATTTCTTCGTTTGGAATGGTGTCTTTGTTTGAAATTTGATTTATTGCTGTTGAGACAATTTCAGTTCTTCTTTTGTCTGCGTATTTTTCTTTAACTTCTGCGAGTTCGTCCTGCATAATTTTTAAAATTCTCTTTGGATCTTTTAGAATAGCTTCGAGTTCTGCTATTAGTGCTAATTTTTCTGCAAGTTCATCTTCGATTTTCTTTCTTTCCAGTCCAGCAAGCGTTTGCAATCTCATCTCGAGAATGGCTTTACCCTGCTCTTGGGAGAGTTTGAACTTTTTCATTAATTGTTCGAGCGCTATTTCTTTTGTTTCAGATTTTTTGATTGTTTTTATAATGTCGTCAATGTTGTCGAGTGCCACTTTTAGTCCTTCTAATATGTGGGCTCTTGCTTTTGCAATTCTAAGGTCGTACTCAGTCCTTCTAACAATTACTTCTTTTCTGTGAAGTATGAAGTGTTCAAGAACCTGTTTTATGTCCAATAAGTGTGGTTGAATTTCGTCCACAAGAGCAATCATGTTCATATTGAATGAGTTTTGCAGTTGTGTGAACTTGAAGAGTTGATTTAGAATTTTCTTTGGATAACTGTCTTTTTTGAGGTCAATTACTACTCTGATTCCATCTTTGTTTGATTCATCTCTGATGTCTGTTATTCCTAAAACCTTTTTGTTTCTAACCAAGTCAGCAATTTTTGTAACAAGATTTGCTTTGTTAACTTGGTAAGGAATTTCGTTGACTATAATTGAAAACTTTCCTCCTTTTTTCTCAACTATTTCAGTTTTTGCTCTTACCACCATTCCTCCTCGCCCTGTTGCGTAAGCTGTTTTTATGTCTTCGACGTTGTAGAGTATTCCACCAGTAGGGAAGTCAGGCCCTTTTATGAACTCCATAAGCTCTTCTATTGTTACATCTGGATTAGTTGAAAGATGCATCAATCCGTCGATTAATTCTCCTAAATTGTGTGGTGGAATGGAAGTTGCCATACCTACCGCAATACCTGTTGTTCCGTTTAGAAGGAGTTGAGGGAGTTTAGTAGGGAGCACTTTTGGTTCTCGGTGTCTCCCGTCGTAGTTGTCTCTCCAATCTACTGTTTCTTTTTCAATATCTTTAAGTATTTCGTCAGAAATTTTCTCCATTTTTGCCTCTGTATAACGCATTGCGGCTGGACTATCTCCGTCGATAGACCCGAAGTTACCCTGTCCTCTTACTAGTTGATATCTCATTGCAAAATCTTGTGCCATTCTTACCATTGAGTCGTATACGGCTGTGTCTCCATGTGGATGGTATTTAGCCAAAACTTCACCGACAACAGCTGCTGATTTTCGGAATCCACTGCTTGATCTCAGTCCCATTTCGTTCATGGCATGTAGTATTCTTCTGTGCACTGGCTTGAGACCGTCGCGGACGTCAGGTAGGGCACGAGAAACTATCACACTCATTGCGTATTCTAGATATGAGTTTTCCATTTCGTCAGAAATACTCCTTTGAGTTGTGCGGTCATTCATGGCTTCTTCTGCTGCTTCTTCGAAAAGTTCAAGATTCTTGTTTTCTTCAGGATTCTCATTTTCTTCAGAATTTTTGTTTTCGTTCTCGTTTTCATTACTTTCGTCCTTGTTCTCATCTTTGTTGTCATCTTTGTTATTGTCTTTTTTAGGCACGATATATTAGTTATTAGTTGAAAATTTAGACGAATTTACTTGTCTAGCGCCGGAATACTAGCATAGTTTTTTTGATAGTTGTAGAGAAAATTATTGCCATTTATGCCTATAGACCCTTGTAAAAAGTGCGTTTTTTTGGTAAAATAATAGGAAAATTAAAGATAAAAATAAAAACAAATGGCAGACGATAAAACACAAGTTCAGAACAAAACAGAAGAACAAAAGCTGGTTAAGGAAGGAAAGTCAGTATTTTCGCCTAGGAAGGTGGAAGATTTTGAGAAAACTCCTGAATGGATGAAGGCCTCAAGCGAGGAGGTTGCTACAAACAAGATTGCAGGAGTTGATGCGCAAGTGCCTGCTGAACCTGCTCCAGAACAAATTGTTCAGTTAAAAGCGGAAAAACCTTCAAAAACGGCTATTGGTGAGGATCCTTCCTCTACTATTGAGGTTTTGGCTTCGTTGGAAGTCGTGAAAAAGGCTGATGTAAAGGCCGCAAAAAAGTTAACCGATGCAGGTTATGATCCTACGACTGGACATAAGATTGATGAAGAACAAACCAAAAAAGAAGCTACTGCTGCGCAGGATGTAAAAGATGTTGCAACTGCAAAAAAGAAAAAGTCATTTTTTGATAATATAAAGTCATTATTTGTCTTCAAAACAAAGAAAAGCAAGGATGTTGTAGAAAAGGTCGACAAGGCCGCTACGACTACCGATGCAAATGGAAAGAAAATTCAAATTTCACCAGACGAGAGGAAAAAGTATATTGAAGCAGAAAAGATATACCAAGAGGGGATTTCTTCTATAAAGGATCTTATTGCTCCTTCTTCAATGGATATTCAGTACGATTCTATAAAGATAGATGGAGTTTATGCACGAACATTCTATGTTTTTGCTTATCCTCGTTTTTTAAATGCAAACTGGCTTGCTCCTATTGTCAATTTTGATGTGACAATGGACATTTCTCAGTTTATTTATCCGATTGATAATGAACACTTTGAAAAAGAAAGTGGCTCAGATGCAATCAAGTATGAGGATTAATGCTGAAAAGGGTCAGGTTCGTGATCCAGGGCTTGAAACAGCGCTAGAGGATGCGGAAGTATTACGTACGAAAATCCAAAGAGGGCAGGAGAAATTCTTCCAATTTGCTCTATATTTCACACTTTATTCAGAAAGCGAAAAAAAGCTTGAGAAAGTTGCAAAACAGCTAGAAAGCTTATTGGCTGGGAAACTGATTATGACAAAAAGATGTCAGCTCCAGGCCGAGCATGGGTTTAATGCTTCGTTACCACAATGTTTGGATGAACTTTATACAATTCGAAATATGAATACGGGTCCGCTTTCTACTACATTCCCGTTTACTTCATCAGATCTTACTTCTGATAAAGGTATTTTGTATGGAATTAATAGACATAACGATGGACTGATTATATTTGATAGATTTGCTCTGGAGAATGCAAACAGTGTTGTCTTCGCGAAATCTGGTGCAGGTAAATCGTACGGAGTGAAACTGGAAATACTGCGTTTGATGATGATGGGAACAGATGTAATAGTTATTGATCCGGAAAACGAGTATGAGGCTTTGGCTACAACTGTTGGTGGAAATTATTTGAGACTTAGTTTAAATAGTGATAGACGTATAAATCCTTTTGATTTGCCGAAACCTGTAGAGGGTGAGGACGTTCAATCCGGGGATTTGCTTCGTACAAATATCTTAACTCTTCAAGGATTATTGAAATTGATGCTTGGTGGAGTTTCTCCAGAGGAGGAGGGGATTTTGGATAAGGCTTTGATTGATGTTTATGCTTTGAAGGGTATTACAATGGAAATTGATGATCCTTCTTCTTTTGAGCCTCCAACAATGGAGGATCTATATCAGATTTTAAATTCTATGGAGGGAGCGGCTTCGTTAGTTCAAAGATTATCAAAATATACTTCTGGATCTTATTCTGGAATTTTCAATAAACCGACAAATGTAGATCTTTCTGGAGGGCTTATGGTCTTCTGTATCAGAGATTTGGAAGATGCTTTACGTCCGATTGCGATGTATATCATTCTGAATTATATCTGGAATAAAGTTCGAAGTAAGCTGAAGAAAAGAATGTTAGTGATAGATGAGGCCTGGTCAATGATGCAACATGAAGATAGTGCGAAGTTCCTTTATGGACTTGTAAAACGTGCAAGAAAATACTATTTGGGTGTGACAACAATTACCCAGGATGTGGAGGACTTTATCAAGAGTGATTTCGGAAAACCTATTATTACAAATTCATCCATGCAGCTGCTTTTGAAACAAGCTCCAAGTGCAGTTGATACATTGGCGAAGATATTTAATCTTACTGAGGGTGAAAAATACGTACTTTTGAATAGTGGTGTGGGGCAAGGACTTTTCTTTGCCGGACTGAAGCATGTGGCGATTCAGATTATTGCTTCGTATACAGAAGACAAGATTGTGACTACTGATCCGGAAGAAGTGTTAAAAGAGAGAGCGGAGTTAGAGGGGGATGAAACTTAAATTTTGAACATTTATGCTATTCGGATTATTTGGAAAAAAGAAGGAGGATAAAAAAACTTCACTTAAAGAGCGTATGGAGGCTACTGTAGAAGAGCAGCTTTCAGGAACTTTGGTGGTTGGAACTTCTGAACTTGAAAAGGCAAAATTGGAAGCTGAGAAGGTAAAGCAAAAAGCCGAGACTTCTAAGATTAAGGTTGAGGCTGTGGTTCCAAAGAAAGTAGCGGCAAAGGTTTTGCCGAAAAATGAAGTATCTGTAGGGGGTCAACTTTCAGAGACTTTGGTGGTAGGAACTGCAGAATCAGAAATTGCAAAGCAGAAAGCTGAGAGTGAAAAACAAAAAGTTGTAAAACCATGGTCCAGACCTGATAAGCCAATACCTTTGGAGAAAAAGGAACAGGATTTGGTAAATAAAGGATTAAGTTGTTCGCTTCTTGTAATAGGGACAAGGGGAGTGGAGTTTAAAATACCGAAAGTTGTGGAGCCTAAACTAAAGCTTATTCCGAAGTCTAAACCAAAGTCTAAGCCAAAACCAAAGCCAAAGGCTGCACCGAAAAAGAAAGAACCTATATTGAGGAGCGAATCAAGTAGTTTGATTCTTGGGAATTTTGTTAAAATTATTATTTTCTTGCTGATTGGAGCATTGGCCTCGGCTGGAAATTATTTTCTTGAGAGTGGAGTTATTTCTTCTGATGAAATTCAAGTTGATGTCTTTTCATCGTTTGATTATGTAGAAGAAAATATTGTTCCTGAAAGGGGAATTATAAGGTTTGCAGATGAAATTGGTTATGGATTTACGAATTCTGCAATTGTGGATTCAGTTTCTGATAACGAATATGTCTTTAATATAGATTCTGCGAAATTGTGGGGAAATTTTACTATCAGTGATGCAAAAGTGAATTTTGTGGCTGGGAGAGTTGTTATTATCCCTGATCATGCGGCGTTTAATTTAGAGTTTGACGGGAAAAGGGTGAAACTTTCTGTATATGATGGTGATGTCTATATTGGGTTTTTGGAAGAGGGGATTGTTGTAGATGAATATGTTGATCCTTATTCATCAATGTTCGTAAATAAATTATTGGTTCCAAAAGATACTCAAGTTGAAATTCCATTAAAAAAGATTACTTCGAAGCTTCAATCACTTTTGTATCTGAAGCTTGTAAAAGAATTTAAATATTCAGCAATTGCTTCGTCAGAGAGAAGTTCTGATTGGACTGTAAACAATATGTCAAAGGACGTGAAGTATGTTGAATTGATTAGGCAGGAAAAGATTTCCGAAATTATCTTTGATGGTCTTGCAACAGGTGATTCTGCTATGGATGACTTTGTTTATTGGGCTGAGGAGAATTTGACTTTTATCCCGGATAAAAAATATCAAATTGTTTTTGATCATTTGTTTGCTTCTTTGGAAGATGCAATTTTTTATGCAAATGATGGAAACGATATTTTTAGCATTACAAGCTATGATGAGTTTATCGCTGGTCTTTCAAGTCTGTCCTTGGAAATGTCTGAGAGTGAAGAGTTTTTGAGTAGATATGATTCTTATATAGAGGAACTTTCAATTTTTGGTCCGGAATCTGATCAGTATGATGTTTTGATTAAATTATTGGAGAAAAAACTTATGAGTGGTCGTGATAAATATGAAGTGATGGGAGCTATTTGGCATGATGTTTATGAGGGTTTTGGTTCGGGAAATCTTGAGGCTGAAGAGGCTTTGAATCAATATTATGGGTATTTGGATAATGTGATTTTGAGTGGAGAGAAGATAGATACTGATTTTTATCGGGAATATATTACGTTTCAAAATCAATTGTTTGATAATTTGTTTTTGAGATCTTCAGTGTTTTATCGAGATGGATACTTTGCTATGAAGAATGTTTTGGAGCAGAAGTATTTGGAATTGTTCGATGGTGATGAGGAGTTGGCTCAAGAACTTATTAGTAATAAAATCGATTTCTTAAAAAGATTAATGAAGTTTTTCTTTGATGAGGAAATTGAAGTTTCTGAGGCGAAGCAAATATTATCTCGTTTAGTTGAGGAGATCGATGAGCTTATGCCTGTGAGTGATAGCAGTGTGGCTGTAATTGAGCTTTTTGAAACTAGACTTGAAGATATCGCTGATTTTTGGGGATATTTGAACAGTCCTGAGTATCATATTTCAAAGACTTATGGTTTGAATCATAAAGACCGATATGAAACTTATCTGGATGAAAAGGACAAGATTTGGGATTTTATTAATATTCAGGAAGAAGTTTTAGGTGAGGTTGTTGTTGAGGTTACTGTAGAGGATGTGAAAGCTGCACTTGAAGCTGTTTTCTTGGAGAACGAAGAAATTAGCGAGGTTGAGATAGATGATCTGGAAGCTCCTGATGAAAGATATATTGTTGTTAGGGGGGTGATAGGAGGTTATCCTTTTGATGCAGTATATGATAGGGATAAAGAGCTGCTTGATGAGGTTTATACTTATAATGAATTGGTTTCGGATAGAGCTGTGAATTTGAATAATTTATTACCTTTATTGCAAGAAAGATTTGCAGATTTTGCAGATGTGGATTTGGGAGATGATGAAGATCTTACCGTTGAAAGTGTTGCTGAAAGAGCTGCCAGGCTTTATATAGCCGAGCTTATTGCTGGTTATGGATTTGAAATTGTAATGGAGGATGTGAGTGTTGTTGACGAGCTAAATGCAATTTATAGAGTTGAAGGAGTGAGTAAACAGGATACTAATGATGTTATTGCGACATTTGATTTTGTGGTGAATGGTGAAAAGGTTATTAATTTGTACTTGGAAGTAAGTGGCGAGTCAATTGTTTTGGACGATGAATATACTTTGGAAGAATTATCTAGTATTGCTTCGGCTGAGGAAGATTTCACAGTGGAGGAAGAAGGTGTTTTGAGGTAGGTAGGATTTTTATAAAATACTCATGACAAGTTTTGATTCTTGTGATAGGGTCTTTCCGTGTTATAACATGATAATTTTATGGCAGACGGAGCAGTTCAAGAATATAGTGCTGACCAGATTCAGGTATTAGAGGGGTTGTCAGCTGTTCGTAAAAGACCTGGAATGTATATTGGGTCTACTGATGTTAGTGGTTTACACCATCTAATATGGGAAATAGTAGACAATTCCATTGATGAAGCGATGGCTGGATATTGTACAGAGATTCTTGTTACACTCCAAAAAGATGGAGGTGTTTCTTGTTATGATAATGGACGTGGAATACCTGTTGATAAACATAAAAAAACTGGGAAATCAGCACTTGAGACTGTAATGACTGTACTGCATGCCGGAGGTAAATTTGGAGATGGAGGATATAAAGTCTCTGGAGGTCTTCATGGTGTGGGTGTGAGTGTAGTTAATGCACTTTCAAAGAAAACTGTTGCTGAGGTTTATAGAGATGGAAAAATTCATCTCCAAGAATACAACTGTGGAAATGCTGGAGATGAAATGAAAATCATTGGAAAGACTGACTTACGTGGTACAAAAATTACTTTTTATCCAGACGATAAAATATTTGATACGATTGAATTTGATTTTCCAACCGTTTTAAATAGATTGCGTCAACAAGCTTATCTGACAAAAGGTGTTCAGATTTCTATTGTTGATGAGCGAAAAAATGAAAGTAAGCATCGTTTTTATTTTGAAGGAGGTATAAAATCTTATGTTCAGCATTTGAACCAAAACAAGGAGGCCATTGGTGGAATTGTTTATATAGAAAAAGATGTAGATGAGGGGATAATTGAAGTTTCGCTTCAGTATAATAATTCTTTTCAGGAAACTATTTATACATTTGCAAATAATATTCATACTACAGAGGGTGGAATGCATTTGACTGGGTTTAAGTCGGCTTTGACTAGAACTATCAATGCTTATGCGAGGAAGGCAGATATATTGAAGGAAAAGGATGATAATTTGACGGCTGATGATGTTCGTGAAGGATTAACAGCTGTAGTTTCTGTGAAATTGGGAGATCCTCAGTTTGAAGGACAGACTAAGTCTAAACTTGGAAATGCAGAAATGAGAACCGCCGTTGAATCTGTTTTTAATGAAACTTTTAATGAATTCTTAGAAGAGAATCCTGCAGATGCTCGTGCCATTATCGGGAAGTGTTTGTTAGCTTCTCGTGCAAGACTTGCTGCGAGAGCGGCTCGTGATACTGTTATTAGAAAAGGTGCTCTTGATGGAATGACTTTGCCTGGAAAATTGGCGGATTGTTCGAGTAAGGATCCTTCTGCTTCTGAATTATATATTGTAGAGGGAGATTCTGCTGGAGGTAGTGCCAAACAAGGGCGTGATAGAGAAACTCAGGCTATTTTGCCATTGAGAGGTAAGATCTTGAATGTAGAACAGGCACGATTGGATAGGATTTTAGCTAATAATGAGGTGAAAAATCTGGTTATCGCTTTGGGAGTAGGGATTGGGGAGACTTTTGATATTGAGAAGCTTAGATATCACAAAATTGTAATAATGACAGATGCGGATGTCGATGGATCTCACATTAGAACTCTTATTTTGACTTTATTCTATAGATATTTCAAACAGCTTATTGAAGATGGTTATATATATATTGCACAGCCACCTCTGTACAAACTTTCAAAGGGAAAGGCTATGAGATATGCTTATAATGAAGAGGAAAAAGAGGATTTCTTGAAAGATTTGAAGGGTGATAGTGATCAGACAGTAAAAATTCAAAGGTATAAAGGTCTTGGTGAAATGAATCCTGAACAGCTTTGGGATACCACTATGGATCCTGCAAATAGGTCTATGTTGCTGGTTTCGATACAGGATGCAGAGCGAGCAGATACAGTTTTTGATACTTTGATGGGTTCTGAGGTTATGCCAAGAAAGAAGTTCATACAGGCTTACGCAAAGAAGGTGGAGAACCTAGACATCTAAAAATGTTGCATTTTAAGGAATATTCCCTATAATGCTCATGTTTATTTACCTAACGATTATTGAAAGGGGATGAAATCAATATGAAAGTCACAATATGGAAAAATGATAAGGAATCAAACGAGAGAGCAATAACTCGTTTCAACAAGAAAGTTCAATCTAGTCGAAAACTTTTGAAGGTTCGTGGTGAGAGATATCATAAAAAAGATGATACAAAGAGGCAAAAGAGACAGTCAGCGATTATGAGAGAGCATTATCGTTCTCAAAAAGAGCGAAGTAAGTTCTATTAAGTTTTAATCAGGCGTTCATTCGGTTTACCGGAAGGGCGTCTTTTTTTTTTATTATGAAAATTATTGATTTGATGAAGAAGGGGACTATGGCTTTGGCCGGAAGGGAAACTGCAGTGTTGGATGCGGAAGTTTTGCTTTGCTATGTGCTTGAAGTTGATCGAGAATATTTGATTGCGCATAGGGAGGAGGAGGTCGATAAATTTAAGTGTAGTTTGTTTAATGAATATTTGAAGCAGATGGAGAGTGGAAAGCCGATTGCATATATTTTGGGAGAAAAAGAGTTTCATGGATTGAATTTCTTTGTGGATGAGAGAGTTTTGATTCCTCGACCTGAAACTGAGCATGTTGTGGAGAAGGCTTTGGATTATTTGAGGGCAAATGATGAGAGCGGGAGGAAGTTTAGTGTTTTGGATGTTGGAACAGGTAGTGGTTGTATTCCAATTTCGATTG
>JAOZTS010000109.1 GCA_029939035.1 Candidatus Altimarinota bacterium
CTCAGCCAAATCTATTGCATTCACCGCAACGGCAATATTCGCTCCAGTCTCCTTTGCAACTTTTTCATGACATTTTGCAAGCGCCACAGCACTGCTAAGTCGAACCATCGCGTCCGGATCAGCATTTCCAGTTGCTGTTTCGTAAAGCTTAAAATTTACAATAATTATTGGTAATTCCATGTTTCAAATATACACAAAAAACAGCCCTAAAGAAATTGACCTTTTACCCTATTTTTGCTATAATTATATAATCGAAATTAAACATATATTCAAAAACAAAAATAAACAAAAAAAATATGACTATTAGAAACATCCTAAAATCTATCTTTTCAGAGAAAAGATTATTGAACAAAGGTATTGAAAGTGGAGCTGGTAAAGCACCAGCAGAAGCACCAAAACCAAAGCTCGACACACCGCAAAAACTCGAAGCAGCAAAGAGAAATCTACGTGTTCAAAAAATAGATGAACGTAAAAAACTCGAGACACCAGTAGATGCAAAAAAAGATTTAACAGAAGCAGTAGATAGATATTTAGAGGATATCAATCCAGACAAATTTGCAAAATTAATGAAAGACGGATCAACAATAATCGATGTTGCAGGAAAAAAACAAACAGCAAAAGTTCAAACCTTCACACAAAAGCAAGTTGAGAAAGTTGTAGATTTCGCCACAAAAAATAAAGCAAATTTAGGAATATTTGTTAAAAATCTTGGTACAACTAGTGGAAGCAATAAATTCTCAATAGTTCAACTAAGTGATTCTTCAATAACAACGCTTCTCAAGAAACTTAAGGACGACGCAAAAACAATGAAAACTCTTTTAGAAAAATTGTTGTTCACAAATATCTCCGCAGACAAAACAATCAAAATCGCTGAAACAGCATTCAAATCAAGCAAAAGTCTAATTGAAAATTTGATCAGAATAATTGGGGAAAAAGGAGATCTAATGAAAAGACTCTCTGCAACAAGCTTAGCCACATTGATAAATGTTGCAAAACTTGGCCTCGACGAAAGAGTATTTAAAAAACTAGATCCAGCAAAAAAGTCAGCATTACTTTTTACACAATTAACACAAGATCTAAAGCTCAGAGTTTTCCAAGACCTTCTCCATGATTTATCAAAAGTTGACGGAGTTGCATTAGAAAATATGGTTCTATTCGCTTATGCAAACCCAGATGAATTAAATGTTTTAGTAAAAGATCTGAACAAAACTCCAAAACTTATTGGAAAAATGGGATTAGCAGGATGTATCAAATTAGTCGTTAAAACTTTCGGAGTGAAAGGACAAGAAAATTTACAAAGAAATCTTATTGCAAACATTTCAGATGCAAACAAATTGGCTATACTCAAAATAAAACCAATTCCATTTAAAATCAGAATGGCAATCCGCGAGAGTTTAAGCGCGGATATCATAAAAAACCTTCCAATTCAAAAATCTCCAGATGAGATGAAAAAAGAGAATTTGGCATCATTGAAAAAAGAAAGCGCAGAATATCTAAAGAACAACAAAACAGCAGAACAAAAAATCGCATCAGTGCCAGGACTTTCAATTGTTGGAGGAGATATCGTATTTGATATTGCTGGAGTAAAAAGAAGTTTCAAAAAAAGCCCTGCTTTCCTAAAAGAATTGGAAAAACCAGAATACGATTCAAAGATAAAAGTAAAATTAGAATGTTACAAAAGACTTCTAGTTGTCATCATCAAAGACAAAAGTTACACCAAAGGCGCAAAATACAACTGGCATAAAATCGCAAGCAACACAAAATACAAAGCTTCAAACGCTGAATTAGATGCAAGTATTGCAAAATTCTCAGCAGATATTGCAAAACTTGACAAAGGAGAACAAGCCCCAGACAAAAGAACAATGGCAGGAAAAGTAACACCTACTGCACCTGCAGCAACTCCAGCAAAAACTGGAACAACAACTGGAAAAACAGCTCCTGCAACAAAAGCTGGACCAAAGAAAAAACTTACTCCACAACAAGTAAACGACACTATTCTCGCAAACCTAAAAAAACAAGGAGTCAAAATTACTCTACCAGCTGGAGCTAAGCTTCCACTTTTGGAAGAAATAGCATATCACGACGGACTCCAAAAACCTGTCAACGAAATTCAAAAGGCAATCATGAAGGGGAAAGATCTAGAAAAACTTACAAAAGCTTTAAGAAAACAAGGACAAAAAATTAAAGATTATTTCGAAGCAGTTCTAGAACTCAAAGGAGTTAGAGTTGAAATCGCAGTAAATGTGACAAAAAAACTCAAAGGAAAAGAAACAAAATTTTCAAAAACTATCGTATGGGATCAAAACGAACCAAAAAACGGTGGATTCCTAAAAGTCGGAGCAGACTGGCTACTTGGGAATAAAGGTGAAACTGTTTATACAAAAGCACCAGTGATTCCAGGAAAGAAAACAAAAACTCCTGCTAAAAAAGCAGCGACAGCTAAAAAAGCAGTCCCAAAACTTAGAGAGACCGGAAGCGGAACTGCAACTCCAGCAAAAAAAGCTACTCCTGCAGCAGCTACTCCACAACCTGGAGTAAAACCAGGAGCACCAATTGCAACAGGCAAAAAAGCTTCTGCAAAACCTGCAGCTAAAATGATAAAGGATAAAAATGTATTCGGAGCTAAACCAGCAGCAGCATCTGCAAAAGGAAAAGAATATTCAACAGAAGCAGGATTATACAAAGAGATGTCAAAAGAAATGAAGCAAGTTGTTGATGGAATCAAAAACACACTAAATAGTAAATACACTGGCATTTGCAAAAGCCTAGAACTGAAAGGGAAATCAAGTTCCAAAAAAGGTGAAAAATTATTCAAGTTGGTAATCAATGGTAAAGAAACCAACATGCTAATAACAACAGCTCCAACAAAAAAAGGAGCTAAGTTTATCCCAAGTATTTCTGCAGGTGGGGCGACATTTAATAGTCCTGAGAAAGCAGAAAAGAAAATTGAAGATTTTACTGCAGGACTTCTTGAAGTTGGACATAGATCATATGAAACAAAAGAAAAATCAAGAAAAGACTTACTAGACAGATTGCAAAACAACGCAAACAAAGCAATAGAAGAATATTCAGGATGGATAAGTAAAAATCTAGGAACAAACGTAAAACAAAAAATCACATTAGAAAAGAAAGGTTCAGATGGAGATTACAAAATAATGGTCGATGGAAAAGAAAGTCCACTTTCAATTCACATCACAACAATAAAAAATCGTTATAGAAACGGATTTGTTTCATCTCATTTCTCAATTGGGGATCTGACCTCAACTCACGCGAACTCAATATTCGCAAAACACAAATTCATAAACGCTCTCAAATCAGTAGCAAACACAAGAGTCCTTGATAAAGATGCTCAAGGTAAAGCAGTAAAAGATTTAGAGCACAATGGACTTAGCTTCCCTAAAGGAGTAGATGTACCAAAATTATCAGTAGAAAAATAC
>JAOZTS010000110.1 GCA_029939035.1 Candidatus Altimarinota bacterium
CTTTCGAGCATCCTCGGGTGCGGGATGATGAGGTTTGGTTCATTAATAACTTCATTTCCATATGTTAGAATATCTAAATCTATTATACGTGGTCCGTTTTTGATGGATCTAACTCTGCCCATTTTGTGTTCGATTTCTTGTAGTTTGATTATAAGTTCAATAGCGGGAATGTCAGCGTTAATCTCGATAACCATATTGTAGAAATCTCCTTGGTCTACAGGGCTGACAGGTTTCGTTTCGTGAATAGAAGATTTGTTTTTGATTGAGGTTATTTTTTCAATCTCAACTAAGGCATTTTCAATATTTAGTCCCCTATCCCCCACGTTGGTTCCAATTCCTATATAAACTTTATTCTCCTTCATATTCGCAAAAATAATTTTCAGTTTCGTAAAGTGTTAGCTTTGTGAGAGGGAGTTTCTCCTTTAGCTTTTCCCACATCCAAACAAGTACATTTTCGCTTGATGGGTTGTCTATGACATCGTTTAGGTGTTTATGGTCAACAAGGTCAATAATTTCATCATTAACAGTTTTTTTAATTTCTTTGTAGTCAATAACCATTCCATCGTCTTTCACTTCGTCTTTGATAGTTACGATGAGTTTATAATTGTGCCCGTGAAGGTTTTCGCATTTTCCGTGATACTGAGTTAGGAAGTGCGAAGCAGCAAAATCAAATTTTACGTTCAGTTTGAATTCTTTAGCCATTGAATTTGTTTAACATCGTGGGTCCTAATGATACTTGCTCCCGCGCTATATGCAATAGCAGAGACTATCGCTCCTTTTTCTATTCTGGACTGCATTGATCCTCCTAGAAATGATTTCCGAGATGCTCCTATGAGTACAGGAAGGTCTAATAATTTTAGTTCATGAAGTCTAGCAATGATTTCGTAGCTGTATTTTGGAAGAGCACTTATGAAGTGTCCCATTCCTGGGTCTATAATTATTTGACTGTTCTTGATCCCCTGTTTTTTTGCGTATTGAATGCGTTTTTTGAGAAAGTCTTTAATTGTTTTGATTACGTCTTTGTATTTCTTCTTTTTTATGGTGGTTCTGGGAGTTGGGTCTTTGCTGTACATGAGGATTATTGGGCATTTGTGCTTTTTGATTACTGATGCCATTTTAGGATCCCCTCTGAGCGCAGTTACGTCATTTACCATGCTGGCTCCTGCCGTTAGTGCTTGTTCAGCGACTTCGGCTTTGTAAGTATCTATTGAAATTGGGAGCTTTGTGATTTTTCTGAGTTCTTTTATTGTTGGTATGACTCTTTTTAATTCAACTTCTAGCGAAATACTTTTTGATCCCGGGCCGGTTGATTCTCCTCCTATGTCCAGGATATCTGCGCCTTGTTTTATGAGTTCTCTTGATCTTTTTACGGCTTTTTTGAGTGTGTCAAATTGTCCCCCGTCGCTAAACGAATCAGGGGTGACATTTAATATGCCCATTATGGTTAAAATTTTGTCTTTCATGCGGTGTGATACTAGCACGCGGTGCGTACTCGCTCAACCTGCTCAGTCGCACTATGTCGTACTTGACTATCCGATTCATGCTCCGCATTCATCGCATATTCAAGCATCGCAGGCTCCTTCTTTGCAGCTTGATCTAGCAATAATGGGTTGTTTTTGCTATAATATATTAATAAATAAACTAATTTATGGATAAAGAAATACAAGTTCCGGAAAATGAGGACATGAATAAAGAATTAGAGCACTACAAGGAACGTGCTGAAGATTTAGCAAAAAGAGGTTTGATAAAAAATGAAGACAAAGAGAATGTGATGGATGAAAAGGACCCAGATAAAGCCAAAGTTGCTTTGCTAACTGCTTTAGAGCGTAAGCACAAAAAGTCTAGGGACTCCTATATTGATAGCGCGAGTAAAGAACGTCAGGGTGGGGTGGATTCAGGTTTAGCTTAAAACTCTCCTTTTATAGATTGAGAAAGTGTATATAATTTGCACGTTATGAAACGTGTATTAATTGTACATTACGGTGAAATTGGTCTGAAGAAGGCAAACAAGGACTATTTTGTTAAAAAGTTGCAAAAAAGTATAAAAATGCGGCTGGAGCAGAAGTTTCGAGAAACTTTTTCTGTTAGATATACTTTGGGTAGGATTCTTGTTGTTTTGTCTGATAAATTTGTCGAAGCTGAGTATGTGGAGGTACTTAGGAAAATATTTGGAGTAAAAAATTACAAATTTACATATGTTGGTAGTACTGAGGTGAAAAAACTTGAAAAGCAGATATGGGACAATATGCCTGACTTTGAGGATCGACCTGGTACTTTTAGGGTAAAGGTTAAAAGATCGATGATTTTGCCTTATAAATCTGCTGAGGCTGAAAGAGAGATTGGTGCCTACTTGATTGATAGTGGCATTGATATGAAGGTTAAGTTGAAGGGACCGGAATTTACCTCTGACGTCGAGCTATTTAACAATATTGGATATTTTTCTTATAAGACTTATAGAGGACAAGGAGGGTTGTCGCCAAATAGCCAAAGCAAGTTGGTTTCGCTAATCTCTTCAGGTATTGACTCCCCTGTCGCTTCGTACCAAATGATGAGGAGAGGTGCGCGAGTGATATTTGTTCATTTTCATGGTTATCCATATACGGATAAAGATGAAATGCATCAGTCAAAAGAAATTGTAGAAATGTTGAGTGAATATCAATTTGATACGAAAATGTATTTGATCCCATTTGGTGAAATTCAAAAAACTATTGCTACGAACTCGGATGTCCCAGCAAAAATACGGACGGTTTTGTATCGCCGTCTTATGTTGAGAATAGCCGAGAGTATTGCGAAAAAAGAGAGAGCGAAGGGATTAGTCACTGGGGATAACTTTGGCCAAGTTGCGTCACAGACTCCTGAAAACATGTTTGCAATACATGAGGCTTCGTCTATACCTTTATATCAGCCGTTAATTTCGTTAGACAAAGAGGATGTGATAAGGATTGCTGAGAAGCTTGGGACTTTTGAGATTTCAAAACTTCCCTGCAAAGATAGTTGTAGTATGTTTATGCCAAAACATCCTGAATTGAAGGCAAATATATATGATTTACGAAAAATTGAGGAAAATCTGCCAATTGATGATTGGGTTGCTAGTTCTGTGGAAAGCGGCGAGATTGTGTACTTTTAGGAAATGTAGTGAATTATCAATCTGTAAATGTTTTCACTTATTTGTCCTCTTCTTATTTCCATTGCTGGCCAATAATTTCCTCCTGTTTCTTCTAGTATTCCCATCTTTTTCGCAGTGTAGATGTAGTGAGAAAACCACTCGTCTTTTGAAACATCTACAAATGGGTTTGCATCAGGATATTCCGTCTCAACGTCAAATACTTCGATGAGCATTTTCATTGCTTCCACTTTGTTTACGTTATTTCCTGGTTTAAAGGTTCCGTCCGGATATCCATCAACCCATCCTTGTTCA
>JAOZTS010000029.1:0-8496 GCA_029939035.1 Candidatus Altimarinota bacterium
CTAAAATCACTTAAGAATTTTATCAATATCTATGAAAATCGTTTTCTTTGGAACTCCAGAAATAGCAGTTCCAATACTAGAAAAACTAGTCCAAATTCAAGATTTCGATGTAATTTCTGTAATTACACAGCCAGATAGACCAGTTGGAAGAAAAGGTCACATCACTCCCCCACCAATCAAAACCTCTGCAAACAATCTCGGAATTGATGTTTTTCAACCTAAAAACAAAAAAAAACTAGATGAAATCCTAGAAGGCACAGAAGCAGATTTTTTCATAGTTGTTGCATTTGGGATGATAATACCTCAGCATATTCTTGATATTCCAAAGTATGGGTCGATCAACATACACTATTCATTACTGCCAAAATACAGAGGTGCATCCCCAATTCAAGAGAGTCTTCTACACGGAGACAAAGAAACTGGAGTTACATTAATAAAAATGGATGAAGAACTAGACCATGGACCTATTTACCTAATGAAACGTATAGAAATAGAGGACAATGATAATTTGCTCACACTTAGCATCAAACTCACTAATCTAAGCTCCCAAATACTACCATTGGCGCTTGAAGATATTTATCAAGGTGGCCTTGAACCAATTGAGCAACCTCACAAACAAGCAACCTTTTGTAAAAAGATCAAAAAATCTGATGGCGCAATAGACTGGAATCTTTCTGCCAAAGAAATACTAAACATGATTAGAGCATATACACCATGGCCTTCAGTATTCACTGAAATTGGAGGAAAAAAATTAAAAATTCTGAAAGCTGATATTTACGAAGATAAAGACAATAATACTCCTGGACAATTTATAATTGACGACAAAATTCTAAAAATTTCTACCTCCAAAGGTTATTTTGTTCCAAAAAAAGTCCAGCTAGAAGGAAAAAAAGAAATGGACATAGAAACATTTCTAAATGGCTACAGTTCGCTAATCAAGAGTTCCAATTAGCCCAAAATACATCCACAATAGAACATTGCCCTGATATAAAGATATGAAATAGTGATCAAACATCCCTATCACTATTATTACCGCCCAAATAGACATCAGCATATACGAAAATCTGCTTTTTACTTTTACTAATCTCGAAAAGAAGAACAGCATTATCCCTATAAATCCAAATCCTCCTAGTAATCCAATTTCACTAAACATCAATAAAAAGATATTGTGCACTGGCTGAATTAACCATGGCTGAAGTTTCAAAGGAACATACTGTTGCAATACAACAGTAAAATTTCCAGGCCCAACACCAAAGAAATTATCAAACAACATATTTTTGCTTGCCGAATAATAAATAGACCTCTCGGTTAAAGCATTCTGATCCCCCACAATCAACCTATCGATCAAAATTGAATACAAATCAAATACTACGAGAAAAAACATCATCAAAGCAAAACCTATCAAAACACTTTTCCAAGATATTTTCACGTTTGACACTGCGTAATACAAAAAAAGACCAATGAATAACCCCAAAATTGCACTTCTGGAAAACGTAAGCACAAGAGCAATCAGGCAAACTAACAATAAAAGAGAAAAAAGAACTTTAGCATCTCGAAAACAATAGATAATGAAAAATATAGAAAAAGTGAGATAACCTGCAAATATATTTGGATGTGGAAATGTTCCGTAAACCCTCAAGAAATTACCATAACTCAAACCAACCTTGGCAACCCCAAGCTTTTCCGAATTTATCACTGGCTCCCCTAAGAACCTAAAGCCCAAAGATTCCTGAAAAAGATATTGAAAAATTCCGATAAAAGCAACAAAACTAATAACACCAATAAACACATACAAAAGTCTCTTAACATCAACAAAACCAGATTTTATCAAAAAGAAAACAACTATAAACTCAAACAATCTGACCAGATTAAGCAATGTGTTCCCGTGATCAACACTCTGGAGTAGCGACAGAATATTTAGCAATATAAATATTCCAACGCTCAAAATCACAATCATTCCCGATTTCTTCTTCACAAAATTCAGTTTTTCCAGTTCGCCCTCCTTGAACATAGCCGACAAAGACATAAACACTAAAGAAACAATCAAAAATACATCAGTGATATATATAAAAAAGCTGGTATATGGGTTAAAAAAACCGGAGGCATAAATATCCTGCACAACCAACAGCGCATTTACTTGAAATGGTAAAAACGCAAAAAACAAATAGAAAAAAACTTTTGCTATCAAGAAAAAACTAATTTTTTCAACAATTTTATTCATCCTATGATTCCTCATCTTCGACCAATGCTACTTCTGGGACCAATATTCCCTCCTCAGGTAAATATTCATTTATCCCAGACTGCGCTTGTATCAACAAAGTTTCATAATCTCTTGATCCCTCGCTTGCGTGAATTAATTCCTCAAAAATATCTTTATAAGTATAATAATCAATTATCGGGAAACTCTCAGCAAAACCTATTTGTGAAGCAAATACACCATATATCGGATCTTTCTTTTGCTCTTCTATCATATCCCTTCTACTTGTTGGATTGTGAGTCTCGTCAAAATAGTAATCCAAATTTTCTGCATTGGTAATAAATACTAGGAAATCCCAAGCAGTTTCTGGGTATTCTGAATTCCTAGAAACCGTTTCGGCAAAATAACTAGCATAAGTAACACGTTTTTCACCAGAAACCTCAGGATCATACAACTGAGGAATCGGTGCCGTCTTTATAGAACTAACCTCAATTGCATTCACCCCCTTGGCATCCATCAAATTTATTTCATTAATTATCAAATCGTAAGTATACGAATATCCAACTATCATAGAAACATCACCTCGAGCAAATGCCTCTATCTCCTTTCCAGAAGTATCATCGTCAACAACAAACTCATTCCAGGAATAATGTTTTACATCCTCATCTGAAAAACTCAAAAAGAAATCCAAAGCCTCCAATGCTGGGTAACTATAAGCACCAGAGCCCTGCCTTGAAGTAAAAGTAGCCTCTGAAATATTGTCATTGTAAAACTCAACCCCGTATTGCATAAAGAGCAAATACAAAATATCCACAGCCCTAGTTATATTATCCGCTCTACCAAGGGATATCCCTGAAACATCAAACCTATCAAAACTAGTATCTTCTTTGTTCAAAAGAATAACATCCTCCTTGATCCCCTCCCAAGTTGCTGAAGGTTTCCCCTTTGCTGGGATTCGATCCTCAAAATGATCTTTGTTATAATAAATAGCCAAAGTATCGACAGTCATTGGTAAACCATAGACCTGTATATGACCATCTTGATCCGTCCTAACAAGATCCTGATATGCAACGTCTACAAATGTATTTGCAAAATCCGTAGTAGTCCCCATATCATTTGGCAGTGGTGACAATTTTTTATAATTGCTAGCAAACCAAGTATTTTGCATTGAGAAAATGTCCGGCCCCTCACCTTCTGCCATTTCATTCAATATCACTCTTTCATACTCAGAAAAATCTGAAAATTTCCTGTAATGAATTTCAAGACCTGGATGATCAGACTCAAACTGCAAAATTAACGGAGCTATAACATCAGAATCATCAAAAACTTTATAGTAAGTCAATTCAACACCAGTATAATCCACTCCCAATTCCGTTGGAGTTTTTTTAAAACTACATCCACTTAACAAAGCGGACCCAGTAATAACAAATATTACTAAATATATGGTTGTTTTCTTAAAATGAGACATTTTTAGGAATTTAAGGAATGAGATATAACTTAATTGCATTTATCATAACATTTCCCTTCGCTCTCCCCAAGCAGATCAATCAAACTGGAGCGAATATCTTTTTTCTCCTGCTTTTTTTCTTTTGGGCAAAATTTCTTATTAGGAATGAATATCATAGATGTCACTCTTTCTACATCTGAACTCTCACATGACATACATTTTGTAACAGATAATCCGTTCATAAATTCAAAAATTGATGAACACGATCTGCACTGATACTCAAATATCAACATAAATGATTTTTAATTAAGCACACCGCATTATAAAACAACCATATAAAAAGTAAATATGGTTATTTTTTCTCAATTGGTTCCAATTCTACAGAATCACCTCCTGATTTTGATTTTTTGAATGTTAGAAAATTAACATTATCTGCAACAACCTCAGTTCTGTACTGTTTTTTGCTATCTTTGTCTTCAAAAGAATGATTTATCAATCTTCCCTCAACGTAAACAGCGGCACCTTTTGCTAAAAACTTTGAGCAAACCTCTGAAAATTTGCCCCACACAACCACTCGATGATAATCAACAACTTCTGATTTACCATCATCACCTTGAACATATCTGTTAATAGCTACAGGAAAAGAAGCCACAGACAAGCCACTTTTCGTTTGTCGCAGATCAACATCTGCACCGAGATGCCCCATGAGCATCACTTTGTTTAAACTCCTCATAACTTAAGGGTTAATTAATAGTAATGCAAAATTAACAAACAAAGATTAAATAATTGTTAAATAAGCTTAAAGTTTTCCTAAAAAAACAGTAATATCCAAGAGGCGAAAGCCTCCTCCGAGTTAAGGCGAGGATAAAATGAGCAGAGCGAATACATTATCCCAACACAAATCTCAATATGTTTACAGGAATTATTCAAGAACAAGGAGAAATAAAAGACATACAAAACTCTAAGAAGGGAAAAACATTCTCTATTCTTACAAATTCAATCTTAAAGAATAAGAAAATCGGTGACTCAATAGCAGTTGATGGGGTTTGCGTAACCATTACAAAAATTAACGAGAAAGCCTTCGAGTTCTATGCAATGCCAGAAACTTTAGACATTACAAATTTTTCCTCATACGAAATCAAAGACAAGGTAAATATGGAACCAGCTTTAACAATGAACCAAGCCCTTAATGGACACATAATTCAGGGACACGTCGACATGACATGCGAAGTAAAAGGATTTTCAAAGAACGAGGACAACGTACGATTAACGATAGCTTTCCCAAAAGAGCTATCCGACTATCTTGCATTCAAAGGGTCAATCACTATCAACGGAGTCAGCCTTACAATTACAGATCTAAATGCTGACACATTCACAGTTGATCTAATCCCACACACACTCGAAATAACAAACTTGAGCGAATTAATAAAAGGCGACAAAGTAAACATAGAGGTAGATCTAATAGCCAGATATATCAAGAATTTATTAGATTCAAAAGAAAAAGAAACTAAATACGAATTCCTTAAAGAAAGAGGATTTATTTAACAAAAACTCGAGAATTATGGAACTAGAAAACAACGATTTGCAATTGGACATAGATGGCAAAGACATGAAAATCGTCATCATACTCCCCTATTTCAACGAAAAAATTGGATTAGAACTTTTAGAAAATGCCAAAGCTGAATTAGAGACACATAATGTAAAAAATATTGAAGTTGTACGAACATCAGGAGCCCTAGAAATCCCATTTGCATGCCAAAGAATCATTGAGAAGCAAAAGCCAAATGCAATCATAACACTAGGAGCAATAATAAAAGGAGAAACCAGTCACTACGACATGGTTTGCAACACCACATACAGCGGAATCAACACCGTACAACTCGAACACAATGTGCCAATCATTTACGGAGTATTAACTTGCGACAACATAGAACAAGCAAACCAGAGATCCAGCAAAGAAGGCTCGAACAAAGGTAAACAAGCTGCTCAGGCAGCATTAATTCAAACTCAACTCTAACCAACAATCCTATGGAAATTAAAACAATTGAAGAAATCAAAGACCTAAAAGGGAAAAAGGTACTTTTGAGAGTAGATTTCAATGTGCCAATGCAAGACGGAGAAATTCAAGACGATAGCAGAATCACACAATCACTAGAAACAATCAATTATCTCAAAGACAAAGGTGCATCTATCATCATAATGAGCCACATGGGAAGACCAAAAGGACAAATCATAGAAGAGCTAAGACTAACAAAAATTGCAAAATATCTTTCAGATCTGATCAAAACACCTGTAAAAAAACTGGACAGTGTTTTTAACGCTGAGGTAAAAAAAGAAGTGGATTCCATGAAGGACGGTGAAATAATTATGCTTGAGAACACTAGATTCCAACCGGAAGAAAAAGAGTGCGATCCTGACTTTGCCAAAGACCTAGCCTCGTTAGGAGATGTCTTCATAAACGACGCATTCTCAGCTGCCCACAGAAAACACGCCTCAACAGTTGGAGTTGCAGATTATTTACCAGCATATGCTGGATTTTTGATGCAAAAAGAGATTGAAGCACTCTCTCCAATCATAGAAGAAGAGCCTATTCGACCACTAACTATGATTTTTGGAGGAGCAAAGATTGATACAAAAATCGGAGTAATAAAAAATTTCATAGACAAATCTGACTATTTCCTAATTGGAGGAGCCCTTGCAAACACATTTCTTGCAGCAGCTGGCTATAATGTAGGAGATTCGTTATACGAAGAAGATAAAGTGGAAACAGCCAGAGAAGTGATGCTTTTAAGTGAAAAACATCGAGAAAGATTCATTATTCCTCACGATGTAGTTGTAGCAAGCGAAATATCAGAGAATGCAGAGACAGCGCATCTTCCAATCGAAGATGTCATGGATAACATGAAAATCCTAGACATTGGAAAATGGACTGCAGAGAAATTCAACAACATTATAGAAAAATCAGGGACAGTCATCTGGAATGGACCACTAGGACTTTGTGAACACAAACCATTCCAAAATGGAACAAAGCTGGTAGCCTCATCTCTTGCTCGACACAATTGCATCTCTATCATAGGCGGAGGAGACACAGCAGACGCCCTAAAACGCGTAAACGTGCCAGCAGGCAACTATACCCATATTTCAACAGGCGGAGGAGCCTGCTTAGAGTTTTTAAGCGGCGAAAAACTACCTGGAATAGAAATCTTGAAGAAGTAAGAATTTAATTGGTGGTCAAAACCCCTTTCTTTCTTAATTTATCAACCTTTTTCAGAGCACGCCTTTCCCTCATGCCCTTCAATTTATCCTGAAGCGCTTTCCAACCATGAATCCTTATCTTTCTATTAAACCTAATGTTCAAATTATTAAATATCTTATCGCTAAACGCATAAACACCATAAGCAATAAAAAATGCAGCAAATACATCAATCGAATAATGAACATGCATCAAAAGCACAGTTGTCCCCATCAAAAAAGAACCAAATAGCATCACCCACCTAAATTTCGATTCTCTGAACAATAAAAAAGCTAAAAAAGGAGTAGACGTATGTCCAGAAAAGAAAAGATCATTCGCAAATCTAAATACACTAGTTGATTCAATCCCACCTCCAGTCAAAATCTGATCTGCGTAAAAAAATCCCTCTGGTGGTCCAATATCAGTCAACATTATAAAAGCAGATCGCACCAATAATAATATTCCAAATGTTTTCAAAGTAAATGGTGCTAATTCAGGTTTTTTAAACAACGGATAAGCACATATCAAACCAATAATCGTATAAAACCCCCATGTAAACAAAAACTCTAGGTTCATCGTTGGAATTTGTTCCAAAAGCAAATCTCCAACAGGAGCATAAAAAGTAGCATCCTTATAAGAACTCACAAGCATACTAATAATCAAAGCTCCAAATATCACAACGAACCCTATCGCCAAAGATATAAAGTAAGTCCTGTCGCTCAATAGCACTTTCCAGTGATGCGCTAATTTTGAAAAATATTCTTTTACCATAGCCAAAGAATTCTATATAAAAACATTCCAACTATCAACTTTTCTTTTTCACAAAAGGCTTTTTATCATCATCATCATCCTTTTCCCTTGAACTCCACCTCTTGATTCTATCTGTAATTTCAGTAACTTTTTTACTATATCGCTCTCTAGAAACTTTTCTAACTCTATCAACCCGATCATCATCCATATCCAGCACCGGCGGTGGCAATGTAACCAAAGAGAATGTTTTGGACGGCATACCTTCAACCAAAAGCCGCATATAAGCTGTATATTTACTCAACGACACTAGATCCGGAGGCAACACCTCCTCACCAAATTGCTGTGAAATATATTCTGCATCATCATATCCAACCTGGAACGCAAGAGTACTACCTACATTTCCAAAAACTGCATCTCTTACCTCATCCGGCATTTGTGCGATATATTGATTTGCCATAGTCAAATTAAGTCGATATTTTCGGGCCTCTGACAAAATTGTTGCAAACGATTCTGTAGCAAAATTTTGGAACTCATCCACATATAGATAAAAATCACGACGATCCTTCTCTGGAATCGAAGCCCTACTCATTGCGTCCAATTGGAACTTTGTGATAAACATCGCACCAAGAAGAGATGAGTTATCTTCACCAATCCGACCTTTAGACAAGTTGATAATCACGATTTTTCCTTTGTCCATTGCAAATCGGAGATCCACTGTACTTTTTGGCTGCCCGACAATATTTCTGATAGTTGGACTTGATAAGAATTGTCCAACTTTATTTTGAATTGGAGAAATAGCCTCTACTCTGATTCTATCCTGCATTTTCCCAAACTCATCAACCCAGAAACTTTTTACAACTGGATTTTTTA
>JAOZTS010000029.1:8506-12062 GCA_029939035.1 Candidatus Altimarinota bacterium
AAGTGAATATTGGTGCATCATCAACATTTACCTTTTTTACAACTGGATCTTCAATCCTTCTAACAACCTTCTTTCTATACGCATCATCTGACAAAATCCGAGTTATACCCAACATGGTAGTACCTGGATATTCCAAAAGTGCCAATATCGTATTTCTAAGTATATGTTCAAGCCTAGGCCCCCAACTTTCCGCATAAATCTTTTTAAAGATACCAACAAGCCCACTACACACAATAGAGCCAAGCGCTGGATCAACATTTTCAAGCATATTAAACGCTACTGCATACTCATTATCTGCAGGCTCTATCAGCATTACGTCATTCGTACGACTTGCCGGAACAAAATTCAATACTGCATCAGCCAAATCTCCATGAGGGTCAATTACACCAACACCCTTGCCTTCCATGATATCTGAATAAATCATATTCTCTAAAAGCGTAGATTTACCCATACCAGTTTTTCCGATTACATATATATGACGTCTCCGATCAATCGGCTTTATGCCAAATATCGACTGAGAACCTCTAAAATTACTTTTCCCTAAAATAGTTAACTCTTCATCTTCATCTTTAACTGGCAAATCAGAAGGTGGCTCAAGCTTTCTACTCTGCACCCAATAAATAGTAGGTGTTTTTACCAATAAATTTGGAAGATGGTAAACAGTAGCCAATTCCTCATTATTCATAACCATCCCATCCTTAATTATTCTCTTTCTATAGAGACCGACAATCTGCTGCCCCTCGACAAACTCTCCTATTTGAAAACTATTGAGATGTGGATAACTAAACTGCTTAAAAGCTCCAACTATTTCACGCAACTTAATTTGTGCCTTCTTTACGTTCTTTTTCTTTGGAATATGCACCAATCGAATCGTAACTTCAAAAAGAGGCCTAATGACCTTATCCATTGCAGCATCCATATCCGATTCTCTCTCATGCGATTTATTTGTGAGCTCTTCAATATCATCTGAATTAGATATTGGTCCACCTAAGCCAGCTTGATCAGTATCAATTTTTGCAGTAATCAAAAGCCCCTGTATCCAAAAAACAAAATAGACAGGGAAAAACACAATTCGTGGCCACAGTTTTCTAGTCGAGAATGCTCTAGCATAAGCGTTTTTGAAAGATTCAATATTTCCAAACACACCCTTCTTTAAAATCCTTACACACTTAGTAAAGGTTATTCTCCACTTGTCAGGCAAAGGCGTTACAACTACTTGAATCCATGCCTGATCTTCCGGATCGTCAAATTTAACCAAAGAAGCTGTTATACCAGCCATTGGATCTACAGCCAAACGAGTTAGCTTGTCTTCAAACTGTGGGTATCGCTTGATTGGATAAAGATCACTATCAGAAAACCTCAGCTCTGTCCCAACTGCGTTAGCAGACCTTTTTATTTCCTCCGTATAATCCTTACAATCCTCGATCTCTACATCTGGATATTGAGCATAAATTTGTCCCTCAACCAAATTCCTTAACCTCTCAGGAAAAGCGACATAAAACTTTATAGTCCTCTTAACATTTGCTATCTCAAAACTTACGTTGTCACTACTGTATCCCTGCAATTTTTGCCAAAAACTAAAGCCATGTTGAATCCCATGAAGCGTTGCATATATTTGCTCAGCTACAATTGGACCACTTTCATTCTCTTTTGGAACTCGAACCTGAAGAACAGTGTATTTTTCCTTAAATTTCCTCCTAATCTTTTGCACTCGAAAAACAATAGAAAACGCCACCAGCAAGGCAACAAATGCTATTAATCCTAAACCTATATACTGTAATATTTCAATCATTCCAAAAAATTATACCCTAGGTACCTAATTTATCAAAAAATCTTTGCAAAATTACTTGTGCTGCATAAGCATCTCTGCCCAATTCTTCTTTGCCAGATTTCTTTTCAGCATCTCTCATAAGGTCCTTCCCCTCAAAAGTGCTCAATCTTTCATCAAATAATTCTACATCTATATCGCCAACCGTTTCACGCAACTCCTTAACAAAATATCTAACCTCCTGCATCATTTCATTCTCTTCATGCTCTTCATCCATATTCAATGGCAATCCAACAACAATAGTATCTACCTCTAACTCCTCACACAAACGATTTATCTCTTCAACCAGCCCCTCAACTCCCTTATTTCCAATAACAGCTCTAGGGAACGCTATACCAAAATCAGCATCGCCTGTCGCAACGCCTACTCTCTTCGTACCATAATCTAAAGCTAATACCTTCCTCATATTGATTTTACTCCTGAGCTTCTAACACGACTGTAATTTTTTCCTCCAAACCTTCTCCCAAATGAACTAAAGCTTTGTGCTCTCCAAGCTCCTTGAAGTGATCCATTTTTATAAAACTCTTTTCCAACTCAACTTTTGCTTCTGCTTTTACAGCATCAACAACTTCAGCTTCAGTTATTGAACCATAAAGCTTTCCTTTATCACTTACTTTTGCCTTTATTGTAATCTTAAGTCCTTTTAGTTTCTTCAAAACACCTTTCGCATCGTCTAGAACTCTTTCTTTCTGCATTGTACGTACTTTATTCCTCTCTTCAGCCAATTCGATGGTTTTCTTATCTGCAGCTTGCGCCAATCCCTTTGGATATAGGAAATTCCTAAAATACCCATTTTTAACTTTAATTATATCCCCTCTGTAACCTAGTTTTTTTACGTCTGCGTTTAGTAGTACTTGCATGATTTATTCATTAAATTTGCCATATATAAATACAGAATATTCAGCTAAAAGTAAAGAGTTTTTACCTCGCAAATTGCCATTTTGCAACATTTGCAAATCTATCGGATGGAAAAACAACACCTTCCATAGAAACTCCAGACACTTTTCCGTCCGAAGAATAGTAATAAACTGGACGATAAAGGAATACGGCAGGAATATCTTCCGCAAGCTTTTCAGCCAATTCTCTCAACTTTTCTTCTCTCTCTGAAACATCAAAAATCGCTCTAATATCTTCAATCAAACTATCAACTTGAAAACTTTTGTAATTCGACAAATTTAGCCCCATTGGACTAGCCTGTGTTGAATGCCAATAAGAGTATGTATCCAAGTTGTACCCCAAACTCTGTCCAACAAGAATGAGATCATAACTTCGATTCATCGCTCTTTGCTTAAAATCCTCATCAGATAAAAATTCTACTTGAATACTAAATCCAATCTCCTCCCACTTACTCTGCAAAAAGTCTACCACTTTCATCGTCTCATCATATTTTGCTGACTCTTCATCAAACAATCTAACAATCATGTTTAATTCAAGCCCAACTCCGTCTTCGTTATATCTAATCCCTTGTTTATTAACATCTTCTTCCGGATACAAAAACCCAGACTCTTTCAAAGCTCCCTGCGCCTGACTTTTACTAGATTGATACACCCATTCTTCCTGATTCAATTCCATCAAAGGCGTATCTACAGGTATTTTATCAACAAACTGTTCAATCAATTCAGTTTTATCAATAGCTTTCTGCAATGCTAATCGAACATCATCATTTTCCTTCAAAATCTTACTCTCCATATTCATAAAAACCGCAGTATACTGAGGAAGTTGATATGA
>JAOZTS010000111.1 GCA_029939035.1 Candidatus Altimarinota bacterium
GACTTATGAGAGTGCGTTCTCTTTGTATGAATGATGCACATATTTACTGTACTGAAGAGCAGTTTGAGGATGAATTCAAAAAAGTTATCGATCTATATCTCTACTATTTTGATTTGTTTGGAATTAAGAAATATGAAATGAGATTTTCGAAGCATCACAAATTTGGACTTGGGAAAAAGTATGTTGATAACGAGAAGTTATGGCTAAAAACTGAGAAATTGGTCAAGCAAGTGATGGATAACGGAAAGATCAATTATGTTGAGGCTGAGGATGAAGCTGCTTTTTATGGACCGAAGATTGATGTGCAGGTTTGGTCTGCTATTGGAAAAGAATTTACTTTGGCAACAAATCAATTGGACTTTGCAGTCCCGGAGAGATTTGGTCTTAAATATACTGATAAGGATGGAAAGGAAAAGACTCCTTTGTGCATTCATAGAGCGCCTTTGAGCACTCATGAACGTCTGATCGGGTTCCTGATAGAGCATTATGCGGGGGCGTTCCCTGTGTGGTTGGCTCCTGTGCAAGCATTGGTATTATCGGTTTCTGAGAAATTCAATAAGTATGCGGATAAAGTCGCTGCTGAATTGCGTGGGGCTGGCATTCGTGTTGAGACAGATGAGTCTGACTTCCAATTGGGAAAGAAAATCCGAAATGCTGAATTGCAAAAGGTTCCTTACATGCTGGTAGTTGGTGAAAAAGAAGAAAAGGATGGATCTGTCGCAGTTCGGGATTACGCTACGAAAAAGCAGGAATCAATGAAATTGAAGGCGTTTATGAAAAAGATCGAATCTGAAAATTCTATTTAGGTAGTAGCTCTTTCTGCCCTTAACTTCGCTTGAACCGCCGGAGGTGTGAATTTCATACCTGTCATTTTTGAACCTCCAACTATGGATATCATTTTTTCTCCTCCATCACTTTTTATTACCTCTTTGAATAGTTCTTCGAATTTGTAATAAGCTTGGTTTATTTCGTTTTGCCTTGCTTGCCCTTCCTTTGTTGTCACATCTTCGATTGGTTCCGAATTGAATATTGTGTCTGTGATTCTGCTCAGATCCTCGTTTTCGTATGCACCTACTATTTTTTGAATAACTTGATTCAACTCTCCGATAAACTGAGTTGGTGGTGTTAGGGGTGATACTATTGTCCCGTTGCCAAGTGTTACCTCGTCCATTCTCTGATAAGTGTCTTGCGCTGATGTTTTTGCTCTCTCGAATTTGTTATTCATTATTCCTTCAAAACGCACATAAGATTTCACCGCATCTGCAAGCTTGTCTCTATAATTGTATTTTGTAAGTGATTTAAAATATTGGTTAAATCCTGGGAATACATTCGCATATCCCTCAATGGTTAAAAACTTCTTACTACCTGTTGTTGATTTACACGCATCAGTTAGCACGCCTGTTGAAGCTGGTGGTAAAAAGGCGAACATGTCGTCATGATCCAGGTTTTCTCCGTTTCTCAAATCCTTATTGATACGATTCTGAGTACCATCATTTGGTATCGCATATCTCCACAAGAATTCATCTACAGCGGCTGTTGGAGTGCTGTTCCTTTTATCTCCTCCATCAAACCAGTTAACCCATTGCTTATAATCATCGACCGTGAATACGTGTCCCTCTCCATCTTCACGACCAACCGTTTGACACATATATTCCAGAATTGGAAATTTGTGCAGCATTTCTGAGTTCATATGCGCCATCCTGTCGAAGCTCAAGATTGTTCTGCCATGAGCGTTTTCTGCGGCAACACCTTCAATCATGTAATAAAGTTTTTCCTGCATGGTTGCCTTTCCATAATCGAGTGAGAAGAGAATTAGCCCTTCATACTCATGTGGATCTACGAATTCACCTCTTTTGTGTGTATCCAGCAGTACCGCCAATCTTCTTCCAGGACCTCCCTCTACACCTTCCAGCTCTTTACCCTTTTCGTAGTAACTCTTTGCGTTCGAGAGGTATGTGGATTTTTGTTGTCTAAACCATTCATTGTACTGACCTTCTCCCCACAACGAATCGATTGCGTCTTTGAGGAAGTCGGCACCTGTCCTGCTGTCTGTTGAGCTTACCTCTGTGCTTGGATCTCCGTTTGATGGGATCGGGATAGCCAATGATGGGTCTACGAATTTATTAAGATTTCTCCAGAAATCGATATTGTCCCATCTCATTTGTCCTTTTTCGTTTAATACACTTAGGGCCGCTTTCATTTCGTCCCTATTACCTGTTTTTTCAAGTCTTTCCATTATTTCGTGTACACCTTTTTGATCAAAAGACTCTTTGAATTGTCCCATTTCTTCATTTTCTGCAGCCTGATTGATTCTCTGCATTTCAGGAGCCCAAAATGGTAGATGTTCACCCATTTTTGAGTATTTTTCCTTTTGTCTCCTCTGCCATCTTCTCTCATAGTATTCCCACATGGATTTACCCATTTCCCAGAAATCTGAGACGGTCATAAACCTCATATTGGTCCACATAGATTTCATCCAACTTTGTTCTACTCTTTCCATACCTCCAACTTTGTGGATTTCTTCGTATGGTAAAGCTTCTTCGTAGTATTTTGGTTTTTCTAATTGGACATCTGATTTTGGTATATCTATTGGTTCTTCTTCTGAGCCTTCGATAGGTTCTATTGGTTCATCTGGCTCTGGTTCTGGCTCGGTCGGCTCTGGTTCTGGCTCTGCGTCCTGAACTTGTCCTTTGTTCGCCATTTCTATCAGGTTTGCGGCAGTGGCTTCTTTTCTGTAGGCAGTGGCTTTTCCTGCTGCAGGAACAGCTGCTGCTGGAGCTCCCCAGTCTGGATCGTTGTATCCGACGTTATAATTGATCGCATACTTTCCATTTCCTAGAGATGTTAGAGTTGCTTTTCTTCTTTTGCCATTTTCTTCTAAGTAAATTGATTGTGACTGTCCTTCATCTGGAATCGTGACAGTGTCCTGCGGGATTCCTCCCATTGCTTTATACATTTCTTCGCGTTCAGGTGTTAATCCTTTTATAAATCCTGCGCACTCCTTGTTTCTAGCTTCTATCGATTTGTTTACGATTTCCTGCATGTCGTCTCCAGAAAGGTCTCTTTGGTAAATGTTTTTCTGAAGGAATGCTCCGAATTCTCCGAGCTTGAAATCTTTTTGCATTCGGTCGAAATCGAGCGATGAATGAACTGAATCTGGAAGTAAATGTCTCGATGTTTTCATTACTGTGTTATCGAGTGATATGTACCATTCACCATTCTTTTCATAAACTTTTTCTACTTTGAATGGGTTTGGAGTTTCTCCTGTTTTGGAGAATATTTCCCCTTCCAGTTCTTGGAAGTTTTTGTAACCTAATTCAAAGCCATATTGTTCGTTGAAATAATCAAGTGAATCAACGTCCTCGTACCCGTCCAA
>JAOZTS010000112.1 GCA_029939035.1 Candidatus Altimarinota bacterium
AAGGAATATTTTGGTAAATCCTCTATCTTTTGCGTGTTGTGTGATTGGCATGGCACCTGAAATTCTTTTTACCTTTCCTGTTAGTGAAAGTTCTCCGATTACCATTGAATTGGTGAGGTTTTGGTGAGAGATCTGATTGTCTGCGAGTAGGACTGCTGTTGCTATAGGCAGGTCGAAATGTGCCCCCTGCTTTCTGAGTTGGGCTGGGGCCAGATTGATTGTTTTCCTGGTATGTGGAAATTTTGCCCCACTATTCTTTATACTGGTTCGGACCCTTTCCTTTGATTCCTGAACTGACATGTCTCCAAGTCCTACTACTTTGAAAGAGGGCAGACCTGCGCTGATGTCTGCTTGGACTTCTACTGTTTTGCAATTTAGCCCCGCAAAGGAGCATGAAAATACTTTTCCTACCATAGCTTTGGTTGTTAAGAGCCAAAATTATGACAGGTAAACATTAAATAATTATTAAATTTTCTTAAAAAAAACTTAAAATTTTTCTAAAATTAAAGCGAACTTTTCATCACCAACTTTGAAGTAAATCCTGCTTCCGTTATTTGTTGGAATGAGTGAGCTTGGTAGTTGAGTTAGCTCTGAAGATGAGAAAATCCCCATGTAGGCCTCTGCTTCTGGGTTAAAAATTCCAAAGTTGTGGCTGTTTTCTTGGGATGTAATGTAGAAGAGGTCGTTGTCGTAATTCCAAGTGTAGACTGTGTCTTCTTTTAGAAGTTCTGTTTCATATGTATCGTTGAATTGATCTAGAACTTGTACATATGATGAATCTGAAGTTGTGTATGCAAATTTTTCTCCATCGTTTGACCAAACTCCATCTTCTATTGTTGAGAAGTCTTCGTTTATTCTGTCCCTCTCTGCGTTTTGGATGTCGATTTTGTAAGCAATATCATCATCAATGATTAGGGCAGCATTTTCAGATCCGAAAATATTATTGTCCGGAATTCTGTTCAAAAAATATACAATTGGCCTTTGTTCATCATCACCTGCAATTACCAATTTGTATGAATTTGTTTGTTCGTCGAGCATAATTTCATAAAATACTTTTGGATCTGCTTCCGGGAATGCTTCTGTAGTTTCGATATATGGATCGATCATGAATTTGATCTCAAAATCTACTGTTCCCCAGAGTTTCACATTTACAGAAGTAGAAATGTCCTGGAATCCGGATTTTGAAATTATCAGATCTTTCACTCCTCTTTTCCAAACTAATTCACAGGGAGAAATATCACACAAATATTCATCTTCGGCTGTGACTACTTTGAAAGGTGGAGTGGCTATGATGTTTACTGTTCCCCTATTCAAATATATTCCCCAGAGAAAAATAAAAAACGCTCCTAGTATTGCGAGGCCTATAACTACTGCGAGTGCTATTGTTCTTTTTCTTTCGCGTTCCATTAGATATTTTTTATGTGGATGAGGTCTTGGAATTTGTATTTGCTGTCTAATTGTATGCCAATTAAGTCGATTCGCCAACGTCTTGGGATATTTTTTGTTGTGGTATTTAGGAAAGTGAGTGCGGTTTTTATGATTTTTTGTCTTTTGGTGTAGGTGATGGTTTCACGGAGTGATCCAAATGCTTTTGAGGATCTGGTTTTTACTTCTACGAAGGCTAATTCGGCTGTTGAGTAGTCGATGGCTATTATGTCGATTTCGCCGTATTTTGAACGGGTGTTGGTGCCAATTATTTGGTAATTTTGTGAATTTAAGTAATTTTGTGCTTGGTTTTCTCCTAATTTCCCTAGCTCTTTTGTTTTCATAGCGTCCATTCTAAAGCAGAGTTATGAAATAATTCTAAAATCTTGAAGTGTTGGGATTCTTTGTGTACTATTGATCGTCCAGGGGCAATTAATGGGAGTTAGGGCAAATAATTTTTTATTTATGGCAGATAAGTCGGATTATGTACCTCCACATAGTTTGGAGGCCGAGAAGTCAACTATCGGATCGTTGCTTGTAGACAAGGAAGCAGTTGTAAAGGTTTCCGATTTTTTGGGAGCTGATGATTTTTATCACGATGCTCATAAAAGTATTTACGAATCTATTTTGGAGTTGTATGACAAGCGCTCCCCTATTGATTTGGTCACCCTAACTAATTCATTAGAAAAGAAAAAGGAATTGAAACTTATTGGTGGAGCTTCGTATTTGGCACTTTTGGCTAATGAGGTTCCGACTGCAACTCATATTTTCCAGTACGCGACTATCGTGAAGGAAAAGGCTATTTTGAGACGACTGATTTTGGCTGGAGACAGCATCAAAGGGCTTGGGTATCAGGAAAATGAAGAGATCGAAGTTTTGATTGATCAGGCGGAAAAGAATCTATTTTCTGTTTCGCAGACTTTTATGACGGATCGTTTTGTGCATATTAGAGATGTTTTGAATAAAACTTATGAGAAAATTTCTGACCTCCATGATCCTGATGCAAAGGAAAAATACAGGGGGATCCCTACTGGCTTCAAAGCTTTGGACAATCTTTTGTCAGGGCTACAGCCGAGTGATCTAGTTGTATTGGCGGCTCGACCTTCTATGGGAAAGACTGCTTTGGCATTGAATATTGCTCAGAATGTTGCAAAGAAGGGGCACGCCGTAGGAATTATCTCTCTGGAAATGTCGAAGGAACAGTTGGTAGAAAGAATGTTCTGTAGTTTGTTGAGTGTTGATTCATGGAAAATGAGAACTGGGAGAATGACTGATGATGATTTTGGAAAAATTGGTTCTGTTATGGATGAATTAAATTCTATGAAGATTTATATAGATGATTCGATTGGTAATTCTATCGCTGAATTGAAGGCAAAGGCGCGGCGTTTGAAAATGGAGGCTGGGTTAGATTTCTTGGTAATTGATTATTTGCAATTAATGAGTAGTGGAACTTCTTCTAGTTATCATGGAAATAGAGTGCAGGAGATTTCTGAGATTTCTCGTTCCCTGAAAGCTTTATCTCGTGATTTATCTATTCCAATCATGGCACTTTCTCAGTTGAGTCGTGCGGTTGAAATGAGGCCGAGCAAAATCCCTCAACTGTCTGATCTGCGTGAATCTGGTGCGATCGAGCAGGATGCGGATGTTGTGATGATGATGTACCGCGAGGATTATTACGAAGAAGACTGTGATAAGCCAGGAATAACTGATCTTTATATTAGGAAGCACAGAAACGGGCCGATTGGTCATGTAGAGCTGGCATTCAAGAAAGAACAATTGAAATTCTTGGATATTGAAACACAGAGAAAAGCTCCGAATTACGCTGGTATTGCGGGTTAAGGCTATTTATCGAGTTCAATAACCGCAAAATCGTCAAAACTGTCTGAGAGGAGTATTGTGTCTTTTCCTTTGTTCTTGTAAATGACAGCGCTGGCATATGCGGCGTC
>JAOZTS010000030.1:0-3390 GCA_029939035.1 Candidatus Altimarinota bacterium
CGTGAGGGAAAGGTGAAAAGCACCCCGGTGAGGGGAGTGAAATAGTACCTGAAACTTTATGCTTATAATGAGTCGGAGCTCTTCGGAGTGACGGCGTACTTTTTGTAGAACGGGCCAACGAGTTAGCTGTATGGCGCTTGGTTAAAGGAGTAATACCTGAAGCCATAGTGAAAGCGAGGGTGAATAACCCGATTGTGTCATGCACTAGACCCGAAACTGAGTGAGCTATCCATGGTCAGGCTGAAGCGACAGTAACATGTCGTGGAGGGCCGCACCGACTTACGTTGTAAAGTGAGCGGATGAATTGTGGATAGGGGTGAAAAGCCAAACGAACTCAGAGATAGCTGGTTCTCCTCGAAATAGCTTTAGGGCTAGCCTCATGTTAATAGCGATAGGGGTAGAGCTCTGTTTAGGCTAGGGGGCGAAATAAGTCTACCAAACCTAGATAAACTTCGAATACTATCGTGAATTTCATGGGAGTCAGACTATGACAGCTAAGTGCCATAGTCGAAAGGGAAACAGCCCAGATCGCCATCTAAGGTCCCAAATATAGTTTAAGTGGCAAAGGATGTGAAATTGCGCATACAGCCAGGAGGTTGGCTTAGAAGCAGCCATTCCTTTAAAGAGTGCGTAATAGCTCACTGGTCTATGTGATTTCGCGCCAAAAATATAACGGGGCTAAAACTATAACCGAAGATGCGAATGGCCACATTTGATTTGTGGTCGTGGTAGAGGAGCGTTCTTATCAGCGTCGAAGCAAGATTGTAAAGTCTTGTGGAGCGGTAAGAAGTGAAAATGTTGGCATAAGTAACGTAATTCAAATGAAAACTTTGAACACCGAAAACCCAAGGTTTCCCAAGCAACGTTAATCGGCTTGGGGTTAGTCGGGCCTAAGGCGAGGCCGAAAGGCGTAGTCGATGGACAACTGGTTAATATTCCAGTACGACTTAAATTTCGTCAGAGCAATACTGGAGGGAAATTAGATTCAATTTTTTGAAGGCTTCGGCTGGAAGAAAAGAGAATCTTATGGACTGAAAGTGGCGCTAGCTCAGGGGTAACGTGGCAGGATATCTAGAGCGTGTTAATGAATTCACGTACAAGCTTTAAGTTTATACTCTTTGAGGTAAATCCCTTAGAGTTCGCGAGAAGTTATGTAAAATGTTTCGTCTTTGACGGAATGATTCTAGAGATTTCAGCTGACTAGAAAACCCTCGGTAGCGAGAAATTTAAGTCTCCGTACCGCAAACCAACGCTGGTGGGTAGGTCGAGTAGACCAAGGTGATCGAGATAACTAATGCTAAGGAACTCGGCAAAACAGCAGGTGTAACTTCGGGATAAACCTTGCCGACACTTATTTCTTCGGATCTAAGAGTGTTCGGCCACAGCAAAAGATTCCACGCAACTGTTTACCAAAAACACAGGTCTCTGCTAAGTCGTAAGACTATGTATAGGGGCTGACGCCTGCCCAGTGCTAGAAGGTTACGAGGATGGGTTCACGCCTTGAATCTAAGCCCTAGTGAACGGCGGCCGTAACTATAACGGTCCTAAGGTAGCGAAATTCCTTGTCGGGTAAGTTCCGACCCGCACGAATGGCGTAATGATGTGGAAACTGTCTCGGCATTAGACTCGGTGAAATTGCAGAACTGGTAAAAATGCCAGTTAATCATGGAAAGACGGAAAGACCCCGTGCAGCTTTACTATAGCTTGACATTGGTTCTGGATATAATTTGTGCAGGATAGGTGGGAGACTTTGAAGCTTCGACGTCAGTCGAGGTGGAGTCACCCTTGAGATACCACCCTTATTATATTTAGGATCTAACTTGTGCCATTAATCTGGTACTAAGGACATTGTTTGGTGGGTAGTTTGACTGGGGCGGTCGCCTCCTAAAGAGTAACGGAGGCGCGCAATGGTTCCCTAGGTCCGGATGGAAATCGGACTGATAGTGTAAACGCATAAGGGAGCTTGACTGCAAGACTTACAAGTCGAGCAGGAGCGAAAGCTGGTGTTAGTGATCCGATAGTGGCACGTGGGTGCGCTATCGCTCAACGGATAAAAGTTACGCCGGGGATAACAGGCTTATAGATCCCAAGAGTTCATATCGACGGATCTGTTTGGCACCTCGATGTCGGCTCGTCCTATCCTGGGGCTGGAGAAGGTCCCAAGGGTTTGGCTGTTCGCCAATTAAAAGGGTACGCGAGCTGGGTTCAGAACGTCGTGAGACAGTTCGGTCCTTATCTTCCATGATCGTAGGATATTTGCAGGATGTTGCCCCTAGTACGAGAGGACCGGGGTGAACGAACCTCTAGTGTATCAGTTGTCGCGTCAGCGGCATTGCTGAGTAGCTATGTTCGGATGGATAACCGCTGAAAGCATCTAAGTGGGAAGCCATTCCTAAGATTAAATATCCCCATGAACCTCCTTGAAGATTACAAGGTTAATAGGCCACAGATGTACGCACAGCGATGTGTTTAGTCGAGTGGTACTAATAGGTCATTGACTTATTCTTTAGAGAACCTTTACTTTTACTAGTGATTGGTGTGAAAAATAACAATAGAAAATTAAAACGCTTTAAAAAGCACTGTCTTGGTAGTTATCGAGGCGGGGGTACACCTGTTCCCATTCCGAACACAGAAGTTAAGCCCGCCATCGCCGATGTTACTGCGGCTCGACCGTGGAAAAGTAGGTCGCTGCCAAGACAGTGCTTTTTATTTAAGAAAACTTTAAGAAAGTTTTCTTTGCTTTCAAAATATCGGAATAGCTCATATTTATCTTCGCCTTGGCTCGTATTTTCTTATTGCAGGAAACCACGAGACCTCTATTAAGAAAATATCTTGCCTTGCTCAGATAAAATATGGGCTATGCTTTTTAATTATCCGATTCTTCTGAATCATCTTCGTCTTCTGGAACGTCGTCTGTTTCGATACTTGTGTTTTCAAGATCTTTTATTTTTGCGCTTCTATAAATTGAAGGGTTGTAGTTGTTATAGAAGAGTTCGATTAGTCCCTGTGTGTCTAGTTGCTCAGCTTTAAGGCCGCATCCTTCTAGACCAGATTTTACTATATTGATCTTTTGATTTAGGTCTTTTGCTAGCTTGCTGAATTCACCATGTCGTTTTTTGATGTCTCCGTAGCTGTCTTTTGGTGCCAATCTTTGGAAGAATGATTGGAAAAGATTTATTCCAGTTGTTCTAGCTGGGTCATGAGGAATAACTACGTAGAAGTCTTTTTGCATGATGTCGGCGTATTCTACAAGTCTTCTGATATATTGGGCATATTCGTTTGTTTGATCTTGTAGCAGTTTGTTTTCTTGTTTTTCTCCCAACTTTTCTACTTGGTCAATATAGTCATCGATATCGAGTTTTTTTGATTTAATTACAATTTGAATTGGGT
>JAOZTS010000030.1:3400-4474 GCA_029939035.1 Candidatus Altimarinota bacterium
GAATTCTAATGAATTCAAAAACCCTTGATATGAATTGATGATTGCGTTTTGTTCTTGTTCTGATTTTAGATTGAAATTCAGACTAGAAGTCTTCAAAACAGCTCTAACTCCACCATTTTTTAGTACTAATGTGTTATCTCGAATTTCACCTATTCTTAGGTGTGTTTGAGTACTTCTTGGTTGTCCTGCTGTTCTGTTTTTCTTGCCTGGGGCAATAAAATCTAATAATCCCATGTTATTTGTAGTTTTGATTAATAATGTTGTTTAGTCCTTCTTTTTTAGCTTCAGATCTACCATGTGTGTCGACGATATTTGTTAATTCTTCTAAGCTTTTTTGTTTTTTCTCCACAATTTTTGGTTCCTCTTTCTTTTTTACTTCTTTGTGCTGATCAAACGATGAAATGAATGGAGCACCTGTTCCTTGGATCCAAATTCTTTGTCTTGGTAGAATTTGATATTCTATAAAATTCATTAGGAATTTATGAAACGGTAGACTGTGAATTTTTAAAAATGCAAATGCAAGTGTTATTCCTGCTACAATTACTACAGGGGGAAGCCAAACTTGCCAGAAATATGCTTTTACCAGACTTACGTAAATTACGTATGCAACAGCTCCGCCTGCACCAAGAATTCCCATTTGTTTTAGTGTAATTGGTCCGATGATTGTGTCTTCTCGTTGTACGTCCTGTGGGACTTTGTATTGCATAGATAATTTTTATACGAATCGTCTTAAAATGTTATTGTGTATTTATATATTTCATAAGTGTTTCATAGGCTTTGTATCTATTGTTCGTTGCTTCATCAAATTTTATTAGAGTTGTCGTTATTGTTCTAGATCCTCCTTCCTCTTCTATAATATTTGCTAGTTCTTTCATAGTTGCATCAGCACTATTCATGAGGATGAATTGTATCTCTTTAGCGACAAGGGTCGGTAGCTCTTCATACTGCTCTTTGCAAATTGAATGTAAGGATTGCGCATTGCTTTTTATATGAGATGAAGCTTTTTCGGGTGTTTGTACAGGAGTAGCAAGATCTGCTGTTGGTCCGTCTTGCATGTTCTTGCGTTTTGCTGCA
>JAOZTS010000030.1:4574-6208 GCA_029939035.1 Candidatus Altimarinota bacterium
AGGAGTAGCAAGATCTGCTGTTGGTCCGTCTTGCATGTTCTTGCGTTTTGCTGCAGGAGTTTTTGGTTTTGGTTCTAATTGTTCGTGTCTTTCTAATCCCATTTTTTTTATTTTTATCCCATAATTATAGCAAAAAATCAGTGTTTTATCAATGATGAAATGGTGGTAGAATGCGCAGGATCTAAATAATTACCATGTCTCAGGAGAATATTCGAAATTTTTGTATCATTGCGCATATTGACCATGGTAAATCGACTTTGGCCGATAGGTTTTTGGAAGTGACAGAAACCGTGTCGAAAAGAGATATGAAGCACGGACAGATGCTGGATACGATGGATTTGGAGCAAGAGCGGGGGATTACGATCAAATTGCAGCCCGTGAGGATGGATTGGGAGCATGAAGGTGAAAAGTATATTTTGAATTTGATTGATACGCCGGGGCATGTGGATTTTTCGTATGAGGTTTCGAGAAGTTTAGCGGCTTGTGAAGGCGCTATTTTGGTGGTTGATGCTGCTCAGGGGATTGAGGCACAGACTTTGGCGAATTGTTATCTTGCTGTTGAGCATAATTTGGAGATAATTCCGGTTTTGAATAAAATCGATCTTCCTGCTGCAGATGTGGAAAAAAGAGCTCAGGAGTTGGTTGATGCGCTTGGAGTGAAAAGAGAGGAGATTATAGCGGTTTCTGCGAAGGAAGGAACTAATGTGGAAGAGGTTTTGAAGGCTGTTGTGGCGAAAGTTCCAAAGCCTTCAGATGCGAAGGACGAGGATGAATTGAAAGCTCTGATATTTGATTCTGTTTATGATCCTTACAAGGGTATTGTGGCTTATGTTCGGCTTTTTGGAGGATCGGTGAAGCGTGGTGATAGTGTTTATTTATTGAATACTAAAAAGAAGATAGAGGCACTTGAGGTTGGGTATTTTAAGCCAAAGTATGAGCCTGCTGATATTTTGCACTCAGGAGAGGTTGGATATATCGTAACAGGCTTAAAAAGTGTTCGTGAGGCTCGAGTGGGCGATACTATATGGCGGGCTGGTGATAGTTCTGTAGCGATGGAAGAAGCTAAAGCTTTGCCTGGATACAATATTGTGAGGCCGTTTGTGTTCGCGAGTATTTTTTGTACTGTGAATGATGAGTATCCGCTTTTGCGTGATGCATTGGAGAAGTTGCAGTTGAATGATAGTTCCTTGTCGTTTGAGCCAGAACACTCTGGTGCGCTTGGGCATGGGTTTAGATGTGGCTTTTTGGGGCTTTTGCATATGGAAATTGTACAAGAGAGGCTTGAAAGGGAATATGATCTGGATTTAGTGGTAACTGCTCCATCAGTTTCATATAAAGTAGTCTTGAAAAATGGAGAAGAGATAACGATATCTAGCCCTGCGGCTTTGCCGGATATGGCTCGCGTGGATTATTTGAAGGAACCTTGGGTTAAGGTAGAAATTTTAACCCCAAAAGATTATGTGGGGGCAACAATGACTTTGTGTACTGATAAAAGAGGAGTGTCAAAGAATATGCAGTATTTGGATGAAAAAAGGGTGCTTATGACCTTTGAGCTGCCGTTAGCATCTATTGTTGTAGATTTTTACGACAGGTTAAAGAGTGTGTCGAGTGGCTATGCTTCCATGAATTATGAG
>JAOZTS010000030.1:6218-11835 GCA_029939035.1 Candidatus Altimarinota bacterium
AATTTTAGACAGGGGAATTTGGTAAAATTAGATATTTTGGTGGCTGATGATCGTGTTGACGCGTTGAGTTTGATTTTGCATAAAGATGAAGCTTTTTATATGGGAAGAGATCTTACTAAAAAATTGAAGGGTATAATTCCGAGAGCAAACTTTGTTATACCTATTCAAGCTGCAGTTGGAGCGAAAATTGTTGCTCGTGAAACGCTTTCAGCATTCCGTAAAGATGTTACTGCAAAGCTTTATGGTGGTGATGTGACTCGTAAGAACAAACTTTTGAAAAAACAGAAAGCTGGTAAAAAGAGAATGAAAATGATGGGGAAGGTGCAATTACCTCAAGAGGCGTTCCTCGCTGTTCTCAAAAGGGATTCAAAATAGGGCTGCTTTATGCTATAATTAGCTGAAGTAAAAATAAAATATGTGGAAATTTCTCAAATGGTTTTTCGGACTTTTCTCCTCATGTGTTAACTCTTTCGAGAGAAAAGTTGATAGATTTTTCGGACGAATAAAGTCGACTGATAGTATTTCTAGTATAAGAAAAGAGCTTTTGAGTTTGATGAATAAGAATTTAATAGTTGTGAATGTTTGGATGGAGAAAAAATTTCGTGGGTATAATTATCTTACAAAAAAGATTCGGAGAAAAATGTATGAGGATGAAAAGAAGATTGTGGCAAAATGGGACGAATTTACAAAACAAAATCCAATCAAGGATGAAGATGTGAAAGCTGAGTTGGAGGCCAAGGGGCTTACTTTTCCGACTGGGCAGGAGGAGCAGGTGAAGTGCATATATAGTATTATGAGGTTCTTGGAGCCGGGCAAGTATTATAAGTATATAAAGACTGCTAGTTTTGGAAAACTGGTGCGTGATCCAAATGAAAGGGTGCTGGAAGGGGATTGTAACCAGATTGTCACGCTTTATTCTTATCTTTATTCCACTAAGTTCCCTATTGAGGATTTGAGAATAAAATTGCTTCCTGAACACGTTTGTCTGCATTTCAGAAATATTGATATAGAAGCTACGAATGGGACTTTTCAAAAATATACTGAGAATAAGGATGTGCTCCCAATAACTGAAATTATTTCGACGAATTTACTGGATTTGTTGGATTTCCGAGAGGGTGTGCAGGAAATTACACCAAGAGTCGTAGTGAAAAGTGCGCAATTGGCTTATGCTATTAGTAGTTTGAAATCATTGGTAGCAAAAAATCTAGAAGTTGCTTATCAAAATTTGGCTTCTGGAGCGCTTCGGGCAAACGATTTCGAAACTGGTATCTTTTATCTTACTAAGACTAATAATAGAGAGGCTCTGCACAATGCTTACAGAAATGCGACTATTTACTATATGGAAAATAAGAATTTTGCTAAGGCGAAGTTGTATGCGAGCAAAAGTGGAATGGGGGATTTGGAGAAGTCTGTGAAGTACAATGAGGGAATTTATTACTTTAAGGAGGGGAGTATCGACAAGGCTTTGAGTATTTTTACAAGTATTGGTGACGAGGAAATGAAGAAGGCATGCTATGGGAAGAAGTACAATGAATTGGTAAAACAGGTTTCTGGTGATAAAACTTTGGATGATATAAAAAGGCACAAGTCTGCATACAATAAAATGCTTCAGTTAGCCCAAAAGATGGGCGATAGTGGGCTTGCTCAAAGTGTTAGGGATACTTTGAAACAAATCTAATATTTGGTTGACTTTTATATTTTTTTGAATATAATGTTTCTATTAATAGAAACATCGATATGGATAAATATTTGAAGGAACTGTGTACGCTGATTGCTGAAACAGATTCCTCTAAAAAAGCAGAAAAATTGCTAGAAGACATTCTTACGGAGAGTGAGCTCCGAGATGTCTCAAAGCGATTGCAGATCGTGAAGCGCTTGTATAAGGGCGAAACTCAAAGGAAGATCGCGAAAGATTTGGGTGTAAGTTTGTGCAAAGTTACTCGTGGTTCTCATGAGATAAAGTACGGACATGGAGGTTTTAAATTGTTAAAAAATTGGTGGCAAGAAAATTATAGCCGCAGTAGGTGTTGATTTTCTTTAAATGAAATTCTCGAAACCGCTGCGATGTAAGTAGCGGTTTTTTTTATTATTATAAATTTAAATATCATGACTAGTAATGAAGCAAGTTTTTACGGGCAGACTGAGGCTCCAGCTGAGGCCCAAAGTGAAGGAAGTCAATTCAGAGAGCAGGGTGACAGCGGAAATCAAAGTTTTGCTATCGAACTGGTTCCTGGATATAGATGTCAGTTGAATTGTGGGCCATGTTTTAAAAGTACAATGCAGTGTACTGGTGCAGAAAATGAAATGCCAACTCTAGAGGTTGAAGATTATGTAAGGCAAGCTTGTGAGGAGGGGTTTCAGGAAATTGTAATTATTGGTGGGGAGCCCACATTGCATAGGGATGTTTATAGAATTATTAGGCACGTGAGAGGCTTGGGGCTTTCTCCAATACTTTGTACGAATGGTTATCCTTTTGCGAAGGAGGAAAAAGCAAAGGAGTTGGAGGGGACTGGAACTACGGTTGTGACTCATGCTTATTTTCCAGGAGGTGATGAGGTTATTGATGAATTTAGTGGAAAGGAGGGATATGCTCAGACTTTGAAGAAAGCAATTGATAATTTGAAGCAAGTTGAAGATGTGACTCTTGTGATGGAAATGCCTTTGACAGATTTGATGTATCCACATGCTTTTGATTTTTTTAAGCATTGTAGGGAAACAGATGTGATTCCTTTTATTGAAATTAGTAGATCTCGTGATAACGGGGCGCCTACGACGAATGTCACTCCGGAGCAAGTTGCTGAGCTTTTTGAAAAGATGAGGCAGTTTGATGAAGCGAATTATCCAGATTTGGCGGATAAAGTTATTACTCCACCTGCTTATGGGAATAAATGTACGATGACTAAGACTGGTTTGCATGTGAAGAATTTTGCAACTAGTGAGCATGGCGTTTATTCTTGTTGTGCGCAGGGTGTGAGCCATGGGGATTTACGGAAACAGTCTTTGAAGGAGATTATGAGAAGTTCGACATTAGCGATTTTTAGGGATCAGGATCGATATATTGTGGGGCCCTGTGTTGATTGTGAGGAGTATGATATCTGTCAGGGAGGTTGTAGGGGAGAGGCGTATCTGAAATTTGGTTGTCCTAGAGCCAGTTCTCCCTCTTGCCATTTAATTCCTGAGGAAGTTCGTAATGATAGGAGTATAATGGCTCCAGAAAATTGTGATGGATGTCCTGCGGAGGATTGTGGTAATTGTTCTTTGGAAGAGGAGCCAGTAGAATTTAACGTTTTGAGAAATGAAAGAGCTTATGCACAGCACTAAACCTGTGTCAGTTAGGTTTTTGAATCGAATTAGCAAGGGAGAGAAGTTGTCCCAGGATCTTTATTGCACAGCTATTTCCAGATGTGCAAAGAAAGGTAAAAAAGTGATTATTGAAGTTGAAAAGCATCGGTGTAGTGGGGGAAATTACTTTGTGGGTAATTCTGATGTTGATGCTGAGGAAATTGGAGATGTTTATATTGATAAAGAAAAAGTGTTTGGTAATAAAAGGGATCTGGGAAAATTTCTCCGGTTGGCTGGTAGAAATCCGGTGAAGTCTAAATATGTAGTTTTTGAACCTGGGATAAGCGAAAAAGCTGATGTTGTGGTTTTATTGTTGAATCCGGATGATGCTGGACGGATATTGGGGATGAATGCATATTTGGGGAATTTTGAAGTGGATATTGTGCCTGCAATTTCGACATGTGCTTCACTTTACAGACCTTTGATAAAGAAAAAAGCTATACATGTAAATTTTATCGATTATTTTGATAGGAAATATCAGTGTAAAGGCTTTTTCGAAAAATCAGAGCTAATTGTGAGTATGACCTTAGGCATCTACAAAAAGATGAGCAAAATATTTGTACAAACTTCTCATGGAGGCAATTCTCCGAAAAATATGGAGATTTTCAAAGTTCCGAAGCTATAACACGACGATTGGATTTGCCAACCCGTGTACCCTTATATAAATCCTCGTTTTTTGGTATAATATAGGGATTTTATTGAAGCAAAATCCGAATGGACCAAGCAAAAGAAAAAACAGGAACACAGGTAGATGTAAAAATCCCTACAAAGGGGAAAATCCTTCCGTACATATTGTATACGATTTTTACCTTAGTATTTCTTTGGGTGATTGGACAATTATTCTTTCAAAAAGAAGTTGAGATTTTGCAAAACAAAGTTCATTCATTATTGGGAGTGGACCAAGTGGAAACGGTAGAAATTGAAAACTTAAGAGTGATTTTCCCAAATGAGCCTGTGGCTCTGGACCCTAGAGATGGAGATCCGGCTGCACGACAGAGATTGGTGAATATTTATCAGCCCTTGGTGAAGTTTGATGCATTCTATAATTTGCGTCCATGTTTGGCTTTGTCTTGGGGAATGATTGATGATTACACCTGGGAGTTTAATCTGAGGCCTGATGTCGTTTTCCATGATGGTTCAAAATTCGATGCGTATGACGTTGATTCTACTTTGATACGAACTCATGACTTGAAAGCATCACCATATTCGTCGTTCATAGATTCATTTGAATCGTTCGAGGTTGTTGACGATTTGACTATTAGGATCACTACTAAATATCCAGATCCACTTATGCTGCAAAAATTGGCACTGTTGCTGATTTATTCTGATGAGGCAGAGGATCTTTCATATCCGATAGGAACTGGATCTTATAAATTTGGAACTTATGAGGATAGTGTAATGACTTTGGAGAGGTTCGATGATTATTGGGGAGAGGTGGCTGCTTTTGAAACTGTTGATTTAATTACAATTCCAAACAAGTCTGATCGTGTGAATGCGTTTTTGCGAGGTGATGCAGAGATGTTGGCTTTTGTATCGTATGATGCGGTTCAGGTTGTGCAGGATTTTGGTTTCAGAATAGCAACGATTCCTACGTTAGAGGTGCAACTGATTATATACAATTTTGGGTCTGAGTATTTTTCAAATCTGGAAAATCGACAATTAGTTTCGTATATTATTGACCAGAATTCTTTGGTGGATTTAGTAGGTGGTTATGCTAGGCCGATAAATCAGTTTGTGAGTAATGGAATATTTGGTTTTGACCCAGGTATTTCTACGCATGAATTTGATATGAAAAAGGCTGAGGCTTTGGCTGTTCAGTCAGGTCTTCTGGGCAAAACTTTGCAGTTACACTTACCATTGGGCTTGGATATCCTCGGTGAGCACATTCGTGAAAATCTGGCAGATGTTGGTGTGAATGTGATTGTTTCGTACTTAGAGATTATGGATTTTATAGATAGTATTGATAATGGTAAGGCTGATTTTTACTTTATGGGATTTAAGTCTGAGTTAGGAGATTCGAGTGAAATTTTGGAAACAACTCTTCATAGTGAAGGCGAATACAATACTTTTGATTATGAAAATCCGAATTTAGATTATCTGATAGATACGGCATCTGAAGAATTGGATCCTGGGAAAAGGCAAAAAGATTTGCAGGAGGCGATGAGGGTTGTGATTGAGGATGATGTGGTTGGAGTTCCTTTGTTTGAATATGAAACTGTCTATTCTTTTGTAGAAGTAATTGATTTCACTCCACGTATCGATGGACTTATTTATT
>JAOZTS010000113.1 GCA_029939035.1 Candidatus Altimarinota bacterium
CAAAGCCAAAGAAAGTGAACAATGATGACGGATTCTTTGTTACTACAGACGATTTCAAGAATCTAACATCCTCTTTGGAAAAGATGGTCACTCAACATTCTGAAGAAAGACAAAATTTCATTCGACTTGTTGATACACTCCAAGAGAAAATATTTGTGCTAGAAAATCAACTGAATCTGCTTCAAACTCCAAAGAAAAAGTGGTATCAGATGTGGAAGTAAGAGAAATATATGCACAAATCATCATTTATCTGGGAGCTGCTTCGGAAGACAGTTCACCTTTCTGGCCTACTTATCGTAGTGGGATATACTTTGATTTTGCATTTCTTTAGCGATCGTATAGCTATTCTTGCAATTACTGCTTTGCTTTTGATCCTTTTGGAGATTGAGTATGTGAGGCTGGAACACAGATCTAGGTTTGTAGAGGTATTCGATAGTATGTTCAGGAAGCATGAGAAAGATAATATATCTGGTGCTGTATTCTTGGTAGTATCTTGTATCATTTGTTTTGCTGCTTTTGATTACTGGGTTGCGGTTGTGGCTCTGTTTATGACTGTATTTGGAGATCTATTCGCTTCCTTGTTTGGAAAAGCATTTGGTAAGAGGGTTATTTATAATACAAAAACCTATATTGGGACTATTGCGGGGTTGTTGGCGAATATTGCTATTGGAATTTTGATTTTGCCTGAAGTTATTTGGTTGGTTGTGGCAATGGGAGTTGTTGCTACTTTTACTGAACTTATGACAAACAAGATGGATGACAATCTGACCGTTCCGTTGTTTGCTGGATTTGCAGGTCAGATGCTGGTTTACGTATTTAGTGTAGATCTACCTGCTGTAGATTTCACATACCTTGGTTTATTTTAATAATTAAATTTTAATATTATGAAAAAAGTGATTATTTCTCTAGTGGCTGCATTGATATTTGCGGTCGGTCTACAAACAGCTTTTGCTGAATTACCAGCTACAAGCAATTATTATAGTGATGTAGATAGTTTTTCCGCAGATTACTACACTGCTATCGAATTTATTTCAGAGGAAGGGATTGTGAATGGTTATGATGATGGAACTTACAAACCTGATAATCTTCTGAATCGGGCGGAACTTCTGAAAATTATTATCGAGGCTGAATATGAGGATGAATTTGAAGCTTATTCTGGTGTTAGTTGTTTTGATGATGTAGATGCCGGAGAATGGTTTACTTCATATGTATGTTTTGCAAAAGATGAAGGTTTTATTGTTGGTTATGATGATGAAACTTTTAGACCTACAGATAGAATAAGTTTAGTAGAAACAGTGAAAATTGCGATGGAAGTTTTTGATTATGATTACGAAGAAACAGATCCTTGGTATAAAGGTCCAGTTGATGTGGCATCTGATGAAAATTTTATTCCACTAGATTTCATTTCATTTGATCAATATATGGATCGTGGCGAAATGGCAGACCTTATAACTCGTGTACTTAAATCTGAATCTGATGAGTTAGAAGATTATTTGGGCGGAAAAACTGATTACTCTATTACATTTGATACTTTGGACTCAAATACTAAAGTGAGCCCGGTTTTGTGTGAAAGAGATGAGGATTCTTACTATTTCGTTGGTGATTCTTTCTTTGATATTGTGGATTCTACTTCTTGCACTTGTCAATCTGATGGAACTTTTGAATGTATAGATAGTGTTCTTTGTACTATGGATGCATTTATCTGCCCTGATGGATCAGGTGTTGGAAGAGTCGGGCCAAATTGTGAGTTTGAGGCTTGTCCTGGTATGTGTTCGTTTGATGGGGAAATGTATGATGTGGGAGACGAATTCCCTGATACAGAGAGTTGTAATACTTGCGAATGTGTAGATGTGGATGGAAATGTTGGAGTTTCTTGTACTGAAATCAATTGTCCAAATGAATTGACTTGTGAATATGGAGAAGAATTTTATGAACAAGGAGAGTCTGTTGTTCAAGGTTCGTGTGTTGAGTGCACTTGTGACAACGGAGAATGGGCATGTGGTATTAATTATTGTATATAAATATATGTCATTATTTGAAAACACTTTAAAGCAGATTAAGCTTGCGGCTGATACTATGAAGCTGGACAAGGATGTTGAGGCCGTCCTGAATAACCCACAGAGGGAGATTCAGGTGAATATTCCTGTGAAAATGGATAATGGGTCGTTGAAGATTTTTGAAGGGTTTAGAGTGCAACACAATAATTATATGGGGCCGTACAAGGGCGGAATTCGTTTCCACCCTCAGGTCGATATGTCTGAAGTGCAAGCTTTGGCGGCATGGATGACTATCAAGACCTCTGTTGTGGGAATTCCGCTAGGAGGAGGAAAGGGAGGTGTGATTGTGAATCCTAAGGAACTTTCTGAGGGGGAATTGGAACGATTGACTCGGAAATACACTGAATTGATTGCTCCTGCTATTGGGCCGGAGACTGATGTACCTGCGCCTGATGTGAATACGACTCCACAGATTATGTCTTGGATTGCTGATGAATATTCGAAGGTGGTTGGAAAGAAATCGTTGGGTGTTGTGACTGGGAAACCTGTTGAGAATGGAGGAAGTAGAGGTCGTGGTAGCGCGACTGCTCAGGGTGGAGTTTTTGTTTTGAATGAATATGCGAAAGAGAATGGAATGGAGCATGGTGAGACTAAAGTTGTGATTCAGGGATTTGGGAATGCTGGTGGAGTTGCCGCGAAACTGCTTGTAGAAAATGGCTATGTGGTGTTGGGAGCTTCTGATTCTCAGGGAGGAATTGTTTGCTCGCATGGTATTGATCCTAATGAACTTTTGACATGCAAGATCGAGAAGAATTCTGTGAAAAATTGTGGACTTCACGTTGAGGAAATACATGATCAAGATGGAATGAAGTGTGAAATGGTTAGTAATGAGGGGCTTTTGGAAGCGGAATGTGATGTTTTGGTCTTGGCTGCGTTGGAGAATCAGATTACGGCTGAGAATGCGTATGGGATTAAGGCAAAAGTTATTGTGGAGTTGGCGAATGGTCCGATCAGTCCTGAAGCTGATGAGATTTTGTACAAAAAAGGAGTTGTTGTGTTGCCGGATATTTTGGCTAATGCTGGAGGTGTGACTGTGAGTTATTTTGAAATGTTACAAAATGCTGATGATAAGTATTGGTCAAAAGAGGATGTGCATTCAAAACTGAAAGATATCATGGTCGACGCGTGGAATGATGTTAAGGAGA
>JAOZTS010000114.1 GCA_029939035.1 Candidatus Altimarinota bacterium
CCAAGTTTTGCTGCACGAGAAATTAGATCCTTTTCAGAATAGGGGATTTTGTCTTTGGGATCTTGGCCTGAGTGAGTGTGGAGTTGGCACTTAAGCATCGGAAAATTAATCTGTTATCTCTTTTACGGCGTCTGCTGCTTCTCCTATTTCGTCAGCAGCATTTTTGAGATCATCAATTGTTTCTTCTGCACTTTCTTTTTTCTCTTTTAGGTCGTCGTAGATTTCTCCAGCTTCTTCTGAAACGTTTTCATATGATTCTATAATGTCATCACCGATTTCTTGTGTTTTGTCTGTAAGTGCACAAGCGGAAAAACTAAGGATGAAAGCTCCAAAGAGTAAGAATGTTGTGAGTTTTTTCATTTTGATTTGGTAAAGATTTTTTTAAAGTCTCCGTCGAATCTGTTTAGGAAATTCTTCATATCAAGCACTTCGTTTCTAGAAATATTCCCGTGAATTCTATGTGATACTGTTTCTCTAAGTTTTTCTTTTTTAATCTCAACATTTGGTTCTAGCATTACCGTTACCAATGTTGAACTTTCACAGTTTTTGCATCTTGTTTCGAAAAGGCCTTCAGTATTTGTGGTAGCAATAACATTGATGTCTTCGTATTCAAATTTACCTTCACAATTAAGGCATTTGCATGTCTCTTTGAGGTGTTTTATCACGTTTTCTATTTCCGGGTAATTCATTTTAGTTTGTTAATTGCGTTTTCTATTCGTTTAAGTGTTTCTTCTTTTTCTAGTATCCAAGCGGACTCAAAAACTCCTGGTGAGAATTGGACTCCTGTTAGTGCCGCTCGTAGTGGCCATAATACTTGGCCGTTCTTTGCTCCGAGTGTTTGAACGGTTTCGAGCAATGTTTGTTTCAGTGACTCTTCCGTCCAGTTGTCGAGTTTTTGTAGGTCTTCTTGCGCTTTTTCAAGTGATATAAGTGCCTGACTAAAGTCTACCTTCATTTTTTCATGAGTCAACAATTCTTTGTCATAATCTGGGATGTTGAAATAGAAGCCAATGTTGTCGGCAGTTTCTTTTGGGGTCTTTAGAATTTTTTCTTCAACTATCAAAAGTGCTTTTAGTAACATTTCTTTATCTTTTTTCTGATCATCTGATAAATATTCTTCACATTTCTCTAATAATTTTTCTCCTTTTTGTTCCGGGGTCATATTTTGCGTTTCTTTTGTGAAATTTTCTTTTTCCCATCTCCAGTTGAACCAATCAAGTTTTTCGATATTGAAAACTGCTCCTGCTTTGTGAACTTTTTCTATTGAAAATGCTTCTTCGAGCTCTTTTAACGTGAAAATTTCTTTCTCATCGCCGCCTCCTGGGTTCCAACCTAGGAATGCTACGAAATTTGTAATGGCTTCTTTGCTGTAGCCTTTCTTTATGTAATCTTCGACAGCAACATCTCCTTGTCGTTTTGATAATTTGGTTTTGTCTGGATTCAAAAGTAGGGGAAGGTGGGCAAATTCTGGGACATCCCATCCAAATGCGTTGTAGAGCGCTATGTGTTTTGGTGTGGAGGGAAGCCATTCTTCGCCTCTGATGACATGTGTGATGTCCATCAAGTGATCATCGACTACATTTGCCAAATGATACGTTGGAAATCCGTCTGATTTCATCAAAACGCTGTCGTCTACTGTTTTTCCATCGAATTGTACGTTTCCTCTTACTAAATCTTTGAATTTAATTAGTTCATATGGCATTTTTTGGCGAATAACAAATGATTCACCTGCCTCTATTTTGGATTTTACTTCAGATTCTGGAAGATCTGCACATTTTCTGTCATACATTGTTGCCTGTTTGCGTTCCATTTGGACTTTTCTCATTTCATCCAGTCGGTCTCTAGTACAGAAACACTTATATGCATGGCCAGAATCTATTAGTTTTTGTACATGTTTTTTATAGATTTCAGTTCTCTCTGATTGTCGGAAAGGCCCTTCATCATGGTGAAGTCCGACCCATTCTAAGGTCTTTATTAAATTTTCTTCAGCACCTTCTACGTATCGTTCTTGGTCGGTGTCTTCTATTCTTAGTAAATATTTTCCTTTATTTTTTTTCGCAAAAAGATAGCAGTAGAGGGCTGTTCGTAGTCCTCCCACATGCAGATATCCTGTTGGTGATGGTGCAAAACGTGTTTTTATCATATTATTAATTAATGTTTGGATGTTCTTCAGGTCCTATTGTCCAACTGGCAGATCCGTCTGGATACGCCCATCTATGAACGAAAACTCCAACTAATGGGGTTCCTTGATCTTTTGTTTCAAATGTTGATACAAATATGTCTGATTCTCCGTTTGGACCTCTAGGGCCTGTTATTTCACCAGTTTTTTGGTCTCGTCCTGCAGGAGTCGCCCTATAATGTAATGGAGTGTTTGGATCAAATTCAAAGGCATTTGCTAATATAATTTGTATGTTTTCTGGACTTGTTTCCAAAATTTTATCACTAAGTATTTCTTCGACAGGCATATTGAATCCCATTTCTGTTGCAGCTTCTATTAAGTCGCCTTTATTTGTTCTTACGTGATTTATTTCACTTTGGAGATCATGACCTTCTTCCAAAAAAGAAAATTCTGGCGGTGTTGGTTCTCCTGATGGTGTTTTCATGTCATTTATTAAATTTGTCCTACTATACATTATCTCTAGCTAAAAGAGGAGTATTTTTGTATAATCATTTTACATGTAAATTCTTAAATTATGGCTCCACGAAGGCGTACAACAAGACGAAGAACTACTACGAGACGGACTCCGCGAAGAGCGATCAGGAGGAAGAAAGTTAGTTTGAAAGTAAAACCTACTGTTGCTAGAGAGATTTGGGCTGTCGTTTATTTAGCTGTGGGTATTTTGACAGTATTGAGTTTGCAGGGAGCGTTTGGGATTATCGGAGACGGACTTGTTGGCTTACTAAAGCCAGTATTCGGATGGGGGATCTATGTGATTCCAGGAGTATTTCTTTTGATTTCAGCGATGTTATTTATATCAAAGAAGGTTCATTTTGGTGCAGCGAAGATTTTGGGACTGACATTATTTATAGTTTCTATACTAAGCGTGTTCCATTTATCTGTACCGGTAGATAGGATTCATGATTATGCCGCTTTGGGAGAATATGGTGGCTATGTGGGGTTTGTGACGAACTTTTTGTTGTTGGAAGTTGCTGGAGTTGGAAGAATTGCGGCAACTATTATATTTACAGCTACATTTTTGG
>JAOZTS010000115.1 GCA_029939035.1 Candidatus Altimarinota bacterium
AGGATTTCTTTTTCGGATATCAAATGACGAATGTATGAACGTGAATAGTTCTGACAAGTTTCACACTTACACTTTGACTGGAGCGGTTTTTTGTCAGTTTTAAATTTATTATTTGTAATGGTAAATCTTCCTTTGTCTGTCCAAAAAGCCCCATGTCTCGCCATGCGAGTTGGGTGGACACAGTCGAACATGTCGATTCCTTTTTCCACACATTCTAGGAGATCTTCTGGGGTTCCGACTCCCATCAAATATCTTGGTTTGTTTTCGTCTAGATGGGGGACGGTGACTTCAAGAGTTTCTACCATTTCTTTTCTGCTTTCTCCTACAGATAGTCCTCCAATTGCATTTCCGGGAAGGTCTAGGTCATTGATAAATTTTGCTGATTCAGTTCTGAGATCTTTGTGAAGGCCACCTTGGACAATTCCAAATAGGGCTTGTTTTCGTGATTTGTGAGCCTTTTTACAGCGGAGTGCCCAGTTGTGAGTCCTCTCCATTGCTTCTTTTAGATATTTTTTTGGAGACTTTGCAGGAGCGCATTCATCGAATGCCATTATGATATCTGCGCCAAGGTCGTTTTGAATTTGAATTGCTTTTTCTGGCGTGAAGTAATGTTTTGATCCGTCGAGATATGAACTGAATTCAACTCCATTCTCATCAATTTTTACTGTGGTTTTAAATGATTTGTTTTTGACGTGTCCTTTTTCCTGGGCTAATGAAAATACCTGAAAGCCTCCTGAATCTGTCAGTATAGGTTTGTCCCAGTTCATCCATTTGTGAAGTCCTCCCATTTTCTTCACAACTTTTTCTCCTGGTCTGAGGTACAAATGATATGTGTTTGCGAGAATTATATCGGCGTCGAGATTCTCAAGATCCTGCGGTGACAAAGTTTTTACAGTGGCTTTCGTGCCGACAGGCATAAAAACCGGAGTTCTGATTTCTCCGTGTGGGGTTTTGAAAATACCAGTACGAGCTTTTCCGTCTTTATGTTTAATCTTGAATTCGAACATGCGCTAATCCTAGCACTAACATTGTTTGGTTGCGAGCCAATCGCAGAGGTTTCCAATAGTTTTATCTTTTAATTTTTCTGCTCCTTTACTTACTAAATCTAAACCTTTTCCTAAAAACCCAAAGACTTTAGAGGCTGTTGTTGCAAGTGGGATTTTACTAAGGTTTTGTAATACTCTTTTTAATAACCTATTTGCGCGTTCTTCCAGACTTCTTGGAATCCTGGTGATATAATTTGCTGCTGCTCTTGTTGAAGATCCGATAGTCTGCATTGGATTTGCAAGATAGTTCCCAGGTCTTTTTAGAGTATCTACAGGGTGAAATACTGGTCGAGTTACTGTTCTGTATGCGGCTCTTGCAGCAGTTCCAATGGGGGATATTATGTCTGTTGCAGTTCTAACACTGGTGAGAACTGCTCCGTCTATATAATTTCCTACGGCTCTTATTGGTCCTGTAGGTGGAAGTAGGAGATTTCCTTGTGGTGCATCTCCAGGATCGTCGTATCTGATAACTGATCTCCATTTATCTCTTAGCCCTGCCATTGTGTCTCCTATTCTTTCATCAATTGTTCTTCTTGGCTCAGCATTATCGTTTGCAGGTTGTGGGGTTTGTGCTCGTGGGATTTGGGTTTGTTGAGGTGCCGCATTTTGTCGTGCGGGTCTTGGTGTTTCTTCTCTATTTTCAGCTACCTCTGCTGGCATATTTGTATATGTTAAAAAGTGCTTTATTGTACCATTTCTGCGCTGATTGTCAACACTTATAGAAACATGTCTGCGAGTACAATTGCAGCCATACTTTCAGCCACTGGAATGATTCGTGGTGCCAGGCAACAATCATGTCTACCGAGGGTCTGTATAGTAGCGTTTTTGCCCTTATTTGTAACGGTTTTTAGTTTTTTGTTGATAGAAGGTACTGGTTTTATAGCCAATCTGAGCACAATATCTTCTCCTGTGGAAATTCCTCCTAGAATACCGCCACAATTGTTTGATAGAGCTTGGATTTTGCCATTTTTAGCATGCATTTGGTCGTTGTTTTCACTGCCCTTCATTTCTGCTGAATGGAATCCTGAACCTATTTCAATTCCTTTTACTGCTCCAATGGACATCATTGCTTTGGCTAATTCTGCGTCTAATTTGTTAAAAACTGGTTCTCCAAGCCCTTTTGGAGGGTTTTTGATTGTTATTTCAATTATTGATCCTAGAGAATCGCCTTCAGAGTGGGTTTTTTCTACTAATTCCATCATTTCTTTGTATTTTTCTTTATCTGCACAGCGAAGTTCGTTCTTTTCTATATAGGATTTATTGAATTTTTGTGCTTGGATATCTCCGACTTGGGTTGTATATCCAAAAATCTCCGTTTTTGTCTTTTCTTTAAGGATTTTCTTGGCTATTGCTCCGGCCATTACACGTGCTAGTGTTTCTCTTCCAGAAGATCTTCCGCCGCCTCTATAGTCTCTGATTCCGTATTTCAAGTCATATGTGAGGTCTGCATGACCAGGCCTGTATAGGTTTTTGATCTTTTTGTAGTCTTTTGAGCGGACGTCTTTGTTCTCAACCATTATGGAAATAGGTGTTCCTGTTGTTTTTCCTTCAAATACTCCAGAAAGTATCCTAACTTTGTCTTTTTCTCTTCTAGTTGTGCTTATTTTTGATGATTTTGCAGGTTTTCTGCGATCAACTTCTGTTTGGATGTCTTTTTCTGTAAGTTTCAAATTTGGAGGACATCCTTGAACTACAGCTCCAATGGCTGGTCCGTGTGATTCTCCCCAAGTTGTTACTTTGAAATTTGATCCAATTGAGCTTCCTGTCATAGCAAAAAAATTAACTTAACTAGGAGTATAGGTCAGATTCATCTATTTTGAAAATTATTTTTCCTCTTTTTCCTCTTTTTCTTCTTTCTTCTCTTCTTTTTTTTCTTTCTTTGGCTTTTTTTCCACTTTTTCTTCAACTACTTCCTCAACTACTTCTTCTTCTACGCTTTCTTTTGCTGCCTCTTCTTCTTCACCTTTTTCTACCTTTTTTACGTTCTTTTCTGCTTTGTCTTGAGCTTTCTTCATCTTTGCTCGGAATTTATCTATACGACCAGAAGAATCAAGTAGTTTTTGTTTACCAGTATAAAATGGGTGACAATTTGAACATACTTCAGTCTTGAACTCTTTTTCAATTGTTGATCCTGCAACAAATTTAGC
>JAOZTS010000031.1 GCA_029939035.1 Candidatus Altimarinota bacterium
GTGCATTCAAAACTGAAAGATATCATGGTCGACGCGTGGAATGATGTTAAGGAGAACGCAAAAAAATATGATTGTCCACTGAGAGTTGCGGCTTATATAACAGCTATTTCCAGGATTGAAGATAAAATTAAAGAAAGAGGAGGGTTTTAGGTAGACAACATCTTGAATTTATCACAACAGTTCAATATACTGCCACCAAGGGCATTTTTTAATCTAATTCCGATGAAAATTCCAAGCTCATCAATCAACAAAGCGGAGAATACATCTGCGGGTGGCTTTTCTTCAAAAAAATATGTTTACTCTTTCGATGAAGGTAATAGAACTATGAAAGAATTACTCGGGGGAAAAGGGGCAAATTTGGCAGAAATGACAAAGATCGGTTTCCCGGTTCCTTTTGGTTTTACAATAACTACAGAGATTTGTGATTACTATTCACAACACCAAGATTACCCAGAAGGTTTTGCTGAGCAATTAGAGGAAAAACTGAATTTTCTTGAAGTAAAAACGACTAAGAAATTTGGTGATGTAAACAACCCTCTGCTGATATCTGTGCGGAGTGGAGCGGCTGTTTCGATGCCTGGAATGATGGATACGGTTTTGAATCTTGGATTGAATGATAAAACAGTTGAAGGGTTGGCGCGAAGTTCGAAGAACGAGCGCCTAGCTTTTGATGCATATCGACGATTTATTCAGATGTTTGGGGATGTGGTAATGGGAGTGAGTCATGAGCGTTTTGAGGAGGCAATTGAGAAAATGAAAACTGATAAAGGTGTTGAACATGATACTGATCTGACTGCTGAAGACCTGAAACAATTGGTTCAGGAATACAAGAAAATTGTTTTGGACGATGCAGGAGAATCCTTTCCAGACAGCCCTTATGAGCAATTGAAATTGTCGATTGAGGCGGTATTTAAATCTTGGGACAATGATAGAGCGAAGACTTATCGTCGAATAAATAATATTACCGGACTGAAAGGTACTGCAGTGACTGTGCAGGCGATGGTATTTGGAAATATGGGTGAAGATAGTGGAACTGGAGTTGCGTTTACACGTGATCCAGCGAATGGTTCTCCTGAATTTTATGGAGAGTTTTTGATGAATGCTCAGGGTGAAGATGTGGTTGCTGGGATTCGTACTCCCCTACCAATTTCTGAATTGGAAAAGGTTGATAAGAATTCATATCATGAACTTTTGGATCTGCGCGAAAAATTGGAAAAACATTACAAAGATATGCAGGATCTGGAATTTACTATAGAAAAAGGAGAATTGTATTTGCTCCAAACTCGAGATGGAAAGAGGACTGCTCAAGCTGCGATGAAAATTGCTGCTGATATGGTGGAAGAGGGGCTTGTCACAAAAGAAGAAGCGTTGCTGAAAATTGATCCTAATCAATTGAACCAACTACTGCATCCGCAACTAAAAGCGAGTGCTTCGAGAGATGTTATTGCTAAAGGTTTGCCGGCTTCGCCAGGTGCGGCTGTTGGAAAAGTGGTTTTCACGGCTGATGATGCGATGGAATGGTCGACTGAGAAGAACGAGAAGGTGATTTTGGTTCGAAAAGAGACTTCTCCTGAAGATATCCACGGAATGCATGTGGCTCAGGGTATTTTGACTGCTCGTGGAGGTATGACGAGTCATGCGGCTGTTGTGTGCAGAGGAATGGGAAAATGTTGTGTATCCGGTTGTAACGATGTGATGGTGAATGTGAGTGCGAAAAAAATGATTATTGGGGATTTGGTAATAAATGAAGGTGATTATATTACTCTCGATGGAAGCACTGGTGAGGTGATTATGGGAGAAATGGATATGCAGAAACCTGATATGGTCAAAGATTTTGGGACTATTATGGAATGGGCTGATGAGTTTAGAAAATTGGATGTGAGGACAAATGCTGATACTCCTGAGGATTGTAAAGTTGCTATTGAGTTTGGGGCTGAGGGAATTGGACTCTGCCGAACTGAGCATATGTTCTTTGAAGAGGATAGAATTTATTTGGTAAGACAAATGATCCTGGCAAAGGATGAGAAAGGGCGTGAAGCTCCATTAAAAAAGCTTAAAGAAATTCAAAAAGGAGATTTTGTTGGAATATTTGATGTAATGGGTGCTCGTCCTGTGACTGTTCGACTTTTGGATCCACCACTACACGAATTTTTGCCAGAAAGTGATGTGCATATAGAGGAGTTGGCAAAAGAATTGAAAGTTGATGTTACCGATTTGAAAGAAGTTATTTCAGCTCTTCACGAAGTAAATCCAATGCTTGGACATCGTGGATGTAGACTTGGAATTACTTATCCGGATATTTACAAAATGCAGGTGCAAGCTATTACAGAGGCTGCTATCGAAGTTTCATCCAGAGGAGTTACTTCTAATGTAGAGATCGAAATTCCTTTAGTTGGAGAGGTTTCTGAGCTTAAGTATTTGCGAGAAGTTGTTCAATCTGTGATCGATGAATACAAAGGAAAGATTAATTTTGAATATAAAATTGGGACAATGATCGAGATTCCAAGAGCTTGTTTGACTGCAAATGAAATCGCAGAACATGCAGATTTCTTCTCTTTTGGAACAAATGATCTTACTCAAATGACTTACGGATATTCACGTGATGATATGGCGAAATTCTTGCCGGTTTACTTGGACAAAGGCATTTTGGCTCGCGATCCTATGGCCGGAATCGATCAAAAGGGTGTCGGAAATCTGATGCAAGTCTGCGTTGGACTTGGTCGACAGGAAAAAACTGATTTGGAAATTGGAATTTGCGGAGAACAAGGTGGAGATCCTGAATCAGTCGAATTCTGCCACAAAATTGGTTTGAACTACGTGAGTTGTAGTCCATATCGAGTTCCAATCGCTAGATTGGCGGCGGCTCAGGCGGTTTTGAAGAGTAAATAATGGGATGGTTATTTTCTGATTGCTAAAATAGTAAAATTTTTTTACTTTTTTACTATTTTACGATTCGAAAAAAAAGGTCATGCACCTAATACTCCGTTTTCCGAATTTAATTTCCCCACTTCAATTTGCTACGAAGAACTTTGTAGTAGCGGTTTCCTGTGCGGACCATATAGATTTTTCTTTTACTGCGGCGGAATTTTATTTTGTCACCGTATTCGAGGATCATCATGTCTTGTCCGTCGAGGGTAAGTCCTATTAGAGCTGCTTCGTCTCGTCTTTGGGTTTCGATTGTGACTGTCATTTGTCGATTGTCCGGAAGGACGATTGGTCGCATTGAGAGGGAGCTTGGGCAGATTGGTGTGATAGTGAGGCTCTCGACTCTTGGGTGGACGATTGGTCCGCCTGCTGAGAGGGAGTGCGCTGATGAGCCTGTTGGTGTCGCTACAATGAGGCCGTCTGCTTTGAAATTTACGATTTTTCTATTGTCTACTTCGAGGTCTAGGGCGATGAGGCGAGCGAATGCTCCTTGGTTTATTACGGCGTCGTTTAGAGCCAAGAAAGTGTCTATTTTTTCTCCCTTTCTGTAAATGGTTATACGAAGGAGTGTTCTTTTGTCTACGCTGTATTGTCCTTTGAATACCTTGTCCAGGCACTCTATCATTTTGTCCGGTTTGCATTCTGTGAGAAACCCTAAGTTTCCTAGATTTATGCCTAATAGAAGCAGCTTTTTTCGAGGCATTCTTCGTGCTGTTTTTAGAATTGTTCCGTCTCCACCCATTACGATTACCAGATCTACTTTTTGTAAGAGTTTTTCTTTATTGTAGCCTTCTTCACCCTTGAAATGGATGCATGAATTCATATCAAACAGCACCTTCTTTTTTTTCTTTTTCAAGTAGGTGGCAAGTTTCTTTATATCCTTTTTATAATGCTCGTTGTTCCGCTTCGTGACGATTCCTACTATTTTTATCTTTTTAGTGTTGTCCATTTGGATAATGTTGCCCTTCGGGCGTTATTTTGTAGGTGCGCGTTCGCTTCGCTGCCGCGTTTAGTTTACTTTAGGTCTTCAATTATTTCCAATAGTTTCTCAGCTGATCGCTCCCATGAGAATTTTTGTCCCTGGGCCAGGCCCTTATTTCTCAATGATTCTGAGAGTTCCTCGTCCACGATGAGTTTTTTCATTGATGCGGCAATTTCTTCAGGACTTTCCGGATTTATCAATAATGCTGCGTCCCCCACCACTTCAGGAATTGACGATGTGTAGCTCGCAATTACCGGGCAACCGCTTTTCATTGCTTCCAGTGGTGGAATTCCGAATCCTTCGTAGAATGATGGAAATACTAATGCCTCCGCGAGGTTATAGAGGTTTCTGATTGCTGTGGTTGATAGGTACCCTAGTAGATGAACCTTTTTGCTGAGGTAATTTTGTTTAATGAGGTCGTGAATTTCCTGTTCTTCCCAACCTTTTCCTCCGACTATCATGAGTTGGTATTCTGGGTGTGTTTTGTGGAGGAGGGCTAGGGCTTTTATGAGGTTTGGGTAATTTTTCCGGGGAATTAATGTGCCGACTGCTACGAAAAAGTGCTTTGGGAGGTTTGTTTTTTGGATGAAGCCGGTAAGCTTTTCCTTTGCGACTGGTTTGTATGTTTTATCTGCGGCATTGTAGATTGTCGAGATTGGGTTTTTGTAGAATTTGAATTTTTCCTGGACGTCTTTCTTTGTATTATCTGAAACTGTTATGACGTGTGCTGTTTTTTTAAGTGCTTTTTTGATGAATAATCGTTCGATGATATTTGCCTTTCTGTTGTGGGTTCCTGGGAATAGGAATGCTACCAGATCATGGATCGCCAGAATGGTTTTTATCGATTTTGGAAGTAATGCTGGGATGATATAGCTACTGGGTGCGAAGAATAAATCGACTGCTTCCTTTTTTGCGTCTTTTGCTACGTTTCGGTGCCAGAAAAAACTGCTTCCTTTGATTTGCCTGAGTTCTGCGTTTTTGAATTCCTCAAATCCTGCGATTTTATTTTTTACATAGAGGATGTATTCGTTTTCCTGATCCAGTCTGAGAAGGCTCTGGGTAATATGAAAAGTAAACCACCCTTTTCCGGCCTTTTCTCCTCCTGCGGTTCGTATGTCTATTGCGATTTTCATGGGGTGATTATACCAAATTTCGTCTCTTTACATTAGTCAGATTTGAGCTATGCTTAGGTTAGTTAAATTTAACCACAATCTCATGCCTAACTCGTTCAAAAATAGGCTTATGAAGTTACCCATAGTTAGCAAACTTGTGATCGTTGGATCTTTTGTTTCTATCGTTGGAGTTTTTCTTCCTTGGTATAACGATGTTGATAAATATGGGATTGGAGGGATATTTTCGGGAATTTCTGGACCGCTTTATCTTGCTGGAACCATTGTGCTTTTGTCAGGAATTGCTTCATTTTCGATGATTGCTTATAGAATTTTTGATAAGCCAATTCCTAAAATCCCTCTTAAAGAAAACCAATTTTATGCCTTTAGCAGTTCTGTTTCTTTGACAATGCTGGTTTTGAGCATTTCAGTATTCTTTCATAGTGGTTTTGGTGTGAGCTTAATTGATAAAAATCTTGGAATTGGGGTGTATCTTGGGCTTTTTGGCTCTGGTATCGTGATGCTTGCGGCAATAATGTCTATGAGAAATCGTAATGTTAGTTTTGAGGTTGAAGGAAGTTTGGAACCACTGATAGAGGTGAATGATGAGCATCGTGAGACTAAGCCGCTTGATTTGAGAACTGAAGATGTTGGTGAAGAAGCTATGAAAGTTAAATCGGCTGTTCAAGATTCAATAGAAGAATTTACCAGTCACGCTGAACGTGACTCTATCCAATCAGTAGATACTAAAGATATTCAATAATGACTGAAGACAAAGCAAAAAAAGGTCCAGTTTTATTTTACTGCAAGGATTGTGAAGAGATCGTTGAGACTTATCAAGTTGGCAGAAAATATGTTTATAAATGCAGAAAATGTGGAACAAAAAATGTGGCTTTTGGAACTGAAAAAAGTTTAAATACGTTTTTTAGAATAGAGGAAAAAGAGAAGCAACTTGAAAGAAAGAAGGCGGAAAAAGAGGGCAAAAAAGTAGAGTTGAAAACGGTGAAAAAAAAGAGCGCAAAATCTTAGATTTTTTTAAGTTTTTTTAATAATTATTTAATGTCTGTATGCTAATGTGGCTTTGTCATAGGGATTTAGAGCTCATCGAATTTTACCATTGACAGGTGAGGATGTCCTCACCTATACTAGGATCACGTTAATTAATAACCTCATAAATATGAATGCGGACAATGAAAAAAGCAAAGCTATTGATTTAGCAATTTCTCAAATCGAAAAGAGTTTTGGGAAGGGTGCAATTATGAAATTGGGCAATGGAGCCAGAAATCCTATTGAGACAATATCTACCGGATCATTATCACTAGATATTGCTTTAGGTGGTGGTGTGCCTCGTGGAAGAGTTGTAGAGATTTTTGGGCCAGAAAGTTCTGGTAAAACAACTTTGAGTCTTCATGTTTTGGCTGAAGCTCAAAAAGCTGGTGGAAGTGTAGCTTTTATAGATGCAGAGCATGCACTTGATCCTGAATATGCTAAGAAAATTGGTGTAAATACAGATGACTTGTTACTTTCTCAACCTGATAGTGGTGAGCAGGCTCTTGAGATTCTTGAGACACTGGTGCGAAGTAACGCATTGGATGTAATTGTAGTGGATAGTGTAGCCGCTTTGACTCCGCGTGCTGAAATTGAAGGTGATATGGGTGATGCTCATATGGGTCTTCAGGCTAGATTGATGAGTCAGGCACTGAGAAAACTCACTTCTATTGTTTCTAAGACTAAAACTACTGTTGTCTTCTTGAATCAGTTGAGAATGAAGATCGGAGTAATGTTTGGTAATCCTGAAACTACGACTGGTGGGCAGGCATTGAAATTTTACTCGTCAGTTCGAATGGATATTAGATGTATTGGTAAGATTGAGGGACTTGGAACTGTTGAAAAAGAGCTGGTTGGAAATAGAGTGAAGGTTAAAATTGTTAAAAACAAGATTGCGCCTCCGTTCAAGATTGCTGAATTTGATATTATGTACAATAAAGGAATTTCATTTGAAGGGGATCTTCTGGATTTGGCGACAAAGTATAATATTACGAGGAAGGCTGGTGCGTTTTATAGCTACAAGGAAAAGAAACTTGGGCAGGGTCGTGAAAATGTGAAGGCATTTATGATTGAGAACCAGAAGGTTTTGAAAGATATCGAAAAAGATGTGAAGGCGCTTGTGTTTGGTACTGCGGCTGAGAAGGCAAAAGTTGTGAAAGATTTGCCAGCAGAAGCTGAAGCTAAAGCTTAAATAATATGGAAACTGGAAACAAAGGTTATGACAAACTGTTGCAGTATGGACTTAGGCTATTTACCAAGAAGAGGTATACAACTAGTGAGATACAGAAGAAGTTAACTGCTTATGCAAAGAAGAGGGAGGCGATTGAGGAAGAGTTTGTAGAGGGTGTGAGAGAGAGACTGGAAGAGTTGGGATATTTGGACGATAAGCAGTTTGTGGAGGATTATGTTTCTCACTGTGCACGGGTTAGGCCTAGGGGGCGAATGCTAATTGCACGGGAGCTGAAAATGAAGGGATTGCCAAAGGATTTGGTTGAGGAGGGGCTTGATAAAGTGGAAGTTGATGAAGGGGGGATGGCGTTTGAGATTCTAGAGAGGCGAGTTAAGAGGTGGGTAAAATATACTGAATATGAGCAGAAAACGAAGGCCTACAGATTTTTGTACTCGAAGGGGTTTGGCAGAGATGCTATTTACAAGGCAATAGGGCGGTGTTACAATCATGAACGATAAGGTTCTTAATTTATTTAAGATCCTGTTTTTTTATAATTAATTTTATTACTATGCAATCACAATTTTTTGCAGCTATTAATCAACTCTGTGACGAAAAGAATATATCGAAAGAGATAGTTATCGAAACTATCGAATCAGCGTTGAGAGCTGCCTTTAGAAAAGACTATGGGAACAAGGAGCAAGAAATCGACGTAAACCTTGATGAAAATTCGGGTGTTACTACTGTGTATTTGGTTAAAGATGTTGTTAAGAAAGTGGAAGATGAAGACAGAGAAATCGATGAAAAGGATGCCAAGAAATATAACAAGAAGGCTAAAGTTGGCGACCAAGTAAAGATCGACGTTACTCCAACAAACTATGGAAGAATCGCTGCACAGGCTGCAAAGCAGGTGGTTATCCAAAAGATTCAGGATGCTGAGAGAGACGTGCTTTATGATACGTTCAAGAATCGTGAAAACGAGCTAATTAATGCGATTGTCCATAGAGTGGATGGAACAAATGTTTATGTGAACTTGGATAATAAAACTACTACAAATATTCCTTATGAGCATCAAATCCCTGGAGAAAAATACTATTCTGGGCAAAGAATTAAGCTTTATTTGGATAAGGTTATTAAAACTACAAAAGGGCCACAACTTATTATTTCGAGGACTCATTCAGGTTTGGTAAGAAAGCTTTTGGAATTAGAAATTCCTGAGATTAAGTCAGGAATTGTGGAAATAAAATCGATTTCTCGTGATCCAGGAGTGAGATGTAAGGTTGCTGTGACCTCAAATGATGAAAAAATAGATCCGATTGGGTCTTGTGTAGGACAAAAAGGTATTCGTGTACAAAATATAATGGATGAGCTGAATGGTGAAAGAATTGATATCATTCAGTGGTCTGATGAGATGGAGGAATATATCAAAACCGCATTGGCTCCGGCGAAAACTACTGTTATAAAACTGGATAAGAAGGTAAAGAGGGCGAAAGTATATGTACAGCCTGATCAGAGACCTCTTGCAATTGGAAAACAGGGGCAAAATGTTAGATTGGCTTCTATTTTGACAGGTTGGGAAATTGATATTCTAGATATTAGTGATTTTGAAGGAAAACCTACAAAAGAAGCTAAGCCAGAGGTGGAGAATGTTGCTGATCTTGATTTGGACAAAAAATTGATTAAAAGTCTCACTGATGCCAATTTAGCCTTGGTTGAACAACTTAAAGGACTTACAAAGAAGGATCTTGCTGAAATCGATGGAATTGATGAAGATGGAGCGAAGACTGTGTTTGATGCTTTGAAGAAGGTTGCATAGATCCAGGTGTGCTGGATTGAGTAGTACTTATAGTGGCTTTATGTGGCTATTTTTGCTATAATACTTAGATATTTTCATATCTAAACGTATGGCAAATCAGGACCAAGATCCAGGTGAAGTAAAAGAAGTGCCGAAAGCACAGGCTTCTGTCGAAGGAGCGAGTGCTATTGAAAGCATTTCGACCACATCAGCTGTTTCTGAGGTAAATAGGGAATTTCAGGAGAAATCTACGCTGAAAAAAGCGGGAGATATGGGCTTACCTTATATCAATATCGCTAAAACCCCTTTGAATGCTGATTACTTGAGATTGATCGAGTTTGAGGAGGCACAGAAAGGGCGACTTATTCCATTCTTTAAAGTTGGAAAGAAAGTTCGTGTAGCTGTTGAGGACCCTGAAAAGCCTGAGACAAAGGAGGTCACCTCTTTGTTGGAGGGAAAAGGTTATGAAATTAGTATAAATCTTGCTTCGTCTGCAGGAATTGAAGATGCTTTAAAATTTTATAGATCTACTCAAAAATATAAGAAGATTGAGATAGTGGAGAGCGTTGATGAGGGGGCTATTGATACTTATGAAAAAGAGATCGCGCAATTGAAAGATGTACCTGCGAAGCTGGCTGAGGTTACTGCGGAGGAAGGATTAAATTTGCTGAATATAGCTGCTTCTAAAACGCATACTTCTGATATTCACTACGAGCCTGGTGATGGTGAGGTAGTTGTGAGGTTTAGAATTGATGGAGTTTTGCATAAAGTTTTTGGATTGGAATCGAATGTTTATTCAAAAATTGCTGAGCAGATCAAATATCAGTCAAAAATGAAATTGAATGTGAATACTATTCCGCAAGATGGAAGGTATGTTTTCACTTTTAATGAAAATAAAGTTGCAGTTCGTGTGTCCTCTATCCCTACACCTTTTGGTGAATCGTTTGTGTGTAGATATCTTCCTTCTGGACGAAAAGCTATGACTTTTGAAGAGCTTGGATTCCATGGGATTGCACTGAAAAAGCTTGAAAAGGCTGCGAAGATTTCGCAGGGGATGATTCTAGTAACTGGGCCTACTGGAAGTGGTAAATCGACTACTCTATACTCACTTTTGGGAATTATGAATACTCCTGAAAACAAAGTTATTACTTTAGAAGATCCGGTTGAGTATTATATGAAAGGCGTTACTCAAAGTCAGATTGATGAAAGTCGTGATTATACTTTTGTGACTGGTCTTCGATCTATTTTGAGACAAGATCCTGATGTTGTGATGCTTGGTGAGATCCGTGATATTGAAACTGCTGAAACTGCTGCACAGGCTGCTCTGACTGGACATGTTTTACTGAGTACTCTTCATACAAATAGTGCAATTGAAGCTATTCCTAGACTTGTGAATATGGGCTTGCCTGCATTTATGGTGGCGCCTGCATTAAATACGATTGTTGCGCAGAGATTGGTGCGAAAAGTTTGTCCGCATTGTGTAAAGACCGAGGCAATTAGTGAAAGTGAAAAGAAAGAATTCAAGGAAGTCATTGAAAATTTAAAGAAAGTTAATCCTGGAACTGAGGTAGAAGTTCCAACTGAAGTGGCAAAAACTGCTGGATGTGATTCGTGTAGCAGCACGGGTTATCTTGGGCGACTTGTTATCAGTGAAGTTCTTACAATTACTTCAGAGTTGAAACAATTAATCCTCAATAATGCGAGCTCTGTAGACTTGATTGCTGCAGCTCGAAAAGAAGGAATCATTACGATGCGAGAAGATGGTTTTATAAAGGCTGCTCAGGGTTTGACGACTCTTGAGGAAGTGCATCGGGTAACGAATGTCGCAAGGTAACCCATGAAACGGCACTTGCGATAATCATAAGTATTCCAAAAATAAGGAATAGGTAGTTGAAGGGTAGTAACAATAATGTGACTGCTCCTATTGCAGGTGTGATGAAAAGAGCTATTGGATCTGCTGTCATGTACACTCCATATAGTTTGTCTTCATCCTTTTTTTTCATGTTTTTGAATAAAAAGTATTCCTGTAGTGGTTCTACGAAAGCCATTCCGAGGTGGGCTACAATTAATATTCCAAAATTTAGGAGTGTGTATGGGCTAAAGAATATCACGAGCAAGCTGATCGCCATTATTACAAATCCAGTTGCGATTGGTTTTTGGACTCCGTGTTTGTCTGCGTACTCCCCTGTTTTCACTGCGAGCAGAATTAATTGCAAAATCGTAAGGTCGAGAAGGATTACTAACACGCTTTCGATCTATCCAGAGAA
>JAOZTS010000116.1 GCA_029939035.1 Candidatus Altimarinota bacterium
ATCCGCATATTCATTGGCAATTCGTCCCATATCAGGCCTTTTGCCCTTATCTCTACCTCCTCCTGTCGCTCAAAATACTGAAATCAAATTCCCCTTAGTTAAACGACGATAAAGAGACAACAAATGCTCCATAGCCTCAGGTGCATGAGCATAATCCACAATAACGCTATAATCCTGACCAGCATCCACATGCTCAAATCTACCAGAAATAGATGCGCTATCCTCTATACCCTTTTTTATAGTTTCGATAGGAACTTGCAAACTAAGCCCCACCGCACAAGCGGCCAAAGCATTATAAACATTGAATTCACCAGGTAATTTCAACTCGATAGGAATCGCATTGTTTGGAACATGTAGCACAAAATGTGATCCCTCAGGGTTTTTCTCAACCTCTGCCGCATAAACCGTGGCACCCTTCAAACCATAAGTTATTTTCCTATCTGCAACATTTTGATTGAAAAAATTGTAATATTTGTCATCAGCATTCATAACCAAAACCTTCGGCACACCGAATTTTTTGCGTCCCTTCGATACTTTTTTGAAAAGCTTTCCCTTTTCATTCAAATAAGAATTGAAACTTCCGTGATATTCGACATGATCCGGAGTTACATTTGTAACCACTGCCATATCAAAATTAATTCCTAAAATCCTAGATTGCGTAATAGCATGAGAAGTGACTTCTACTACAGCATATTTACACCCCTCTCTTACCATTTTTCGCAACAATTTCTGCAATTTAAAAGGACTCATCGTTGTTTGTTTGTCTGCATTTACCCATCTCTCTTCATTTATCTGAAAATTAATCGTTGAAGTCATTCCAACCTTATATCCAGCTGTATTAAGTACATTTGTAATCAAATTAACAACCGTCGTTTTCCCGTTCGTCCCAGTAACTCCAATAACAATCATGTTATCTGCTGGGAAAAAATAAATCAGCGCAGCTAGAAATCCCTTGATTTTGTGGAATAAAAGCCGCAAAGGGTGCCTATCTGGAATTATTTTTCGAAAGATGTTTAACATAGTTTGATTATTTATTAGTCGAATTATACCAATTTTTCACAAATTCAACATCCTTAGTAATTTGATCTTTTAAATCTTCCAATTTTTTGAATTTTTTAATATCTCTAATTCTCACATATGCTTCCACTTCAACCATTGTTTCTGGCGAAATGTCCTTTTCCCAATCCAACAAAAAAGCTTCGCAAATGGGTTGCTCATCATCAAAAGTAGGCCTCGGCCCAATATGAATTGCAGCCAAAACAAATTTCCTTTCAACCAAAACTTTCCCCGCAAAAATCCCACGTTCCTTTCCATCATAGGAAATATTGATAGTTGGATAACCAATAGTTCTTCCAATTCTTCTCCCCTCTCCAACTTGTCCTTTTATTGTAATCACGAAAGAAATATACCATAATGCTTTACATGAAACTCACAAAAACATTAGTTTTAATAAACTTACTTCTCCTTCAGTCATACTTAATCCGATTTTCAATTGGTGGATATCCGACAAATCTCCAAGAAATCTTGATTGGGACAACTGCCATATTTTTCATAATTGAAATCGTAAAAAATAGGAAATTTTTGCAAACTTTGAAGAATATTTGGACTCACAAAATCATACTTATATTTATAGGATTAACAATGATTTCGCTGGGATTAATCCTCACCGAAACAATCACGATATCCCCTGTACTAAAGGAGAACTTAGACCTCATAAGACACTTGAAATTCTTATTTTTCGCAACAGTTTTAGGTTTTATTTTCCTTGAAACTTTCAGGACAAAAGAAAAAAGATCAGCAGCCATTATGATTGCCGGACTTGGAGCAATTTTGTTTGGAATATTCTCCGTAACCTACAATTTATTAGGATATAATGTCACCCACGATCTCCGTCTTCTTGGCCCACTCGACGCAGCAGTCTACCTCGCATTTTATTTAACTCCGTTTTTCCTTTATTTCTCTATCAAATTCATAGACTCTACCCGTAAAAAATCATATCTATTTTATGCAATAATCCTCGCATTTTTGATTCTCGCAACCCGCTCAATGGGAGCAATTGGTGGATCATTTGTTGTAATTTTAATTTATCTCGTTAAAAACGGTACATTTTTAAAGACAAAAGCATCAAAAATTGCACTCGCAACGATTACAGTAATAATTTTTGGAGGTATTTTTTATACAAAAATCTTACCAACTTTCCAAACAGAGTACTCTAGCCTAGATGAAAGAGGAGAAATATGGACAACAGCCGCAAGTCTCTTGAAAGAGCCGAAAAACGCTATTCTCGGAGTAGGATTTGGACAGTTCCAAAACCAATATTTCAACAATGCTGAAGCGATTCTCGAAAAAGCACCACTAGATTTCTACGTCCTTCAACCTCATAACATTTTCTTACTCTTTATTTTCCATTATGGGTTTTTGGGAGTGATTTTCCTCGGGTTTTTGATATTTCAAACCATCAAAAAAATCATCAAATCAGAAAATCCAAGTTTTGCACTTTTCATAATCCTCTATTTTTTCATTCACGGGCTAATCGACACGCCCTACTTCAAAAATGACCTCTTGATTTTACTAATAATCTTCCTAGAAATGGGTCTTATTTCAACCCAGAAACTAAATCCCTCAAAACATCAACAGGACTCTCAGCAGTGGTAACTCCAGAAGCCAGCAATACCCCGCTAGCCCCTAGCTCAAGCGCTATTTTTACGTCCTTCCCGTTCTTTACCCCAGCTCCAACCAACACGTTTCCCTCTCCTAATTTTTCAACAGAATTTTTAATCACATCTGGATTTGCTTTTGAAACACTAACATCTCCTCCAATCAATTCAGGAGGCTCAACAGCGACCAAATCCGGCCCATATCCAATAATTCTCTCCGCAGCTTCTTCATCGTTTGCACACGCCACAACATAAAGTCCAGCCTCTTTAGCACTTTCAATGCTTGCCTTCAAAGTTTCATCATCAATCTGACATTCAGCATGATTCAGCAAAGTTCCAGCCGCTCCTGCATCTCTCACAGCAACTGGCAAAACATGACCAGTGTAAGACCCATACGTCACAGGATCTATATGCTGTGCAAAAACCGGAATATCAACATTCTGACAAACA
>JAOZTS010000032.1 GCA_029939035.1 Candidatus Altimarinota bacterium
CTGATCGCCATTATTACAAATCCAGTTGCGATTGGGTTTTGGACTCCGTGTTTGTCTGCGTACTCCCCTGTTTTCACTTCGAGCAGAATTAATGGCAAAATCGTAAGGGCGAGAATGATTCCTGACACGCTTTCGATGTATCCAGAGAAAACGACGTAAAGTGGAATGTAAAGCCGTTTAAACCCTATCCAGATCATGAGAAACATTGTAAACGTGAATACCTTGCATCGGTTTTTGTTGGTAAAATAATGCTTTAGAGTTGAGATGATTGTGTAGTTTTTTAATTGGTTCTCGGAGTTTAATACTGGATGCTCCTGAACTATGTGTAAGTGATTGAAGTAGAAAAAAGCTGTAATAAAAGTGAGTGATGTTAGTATGAAAACTAACTCGTATCCGGCATATGCTCCGATAAATCCCCCTGCAAGTGGGCCAATTAGGTATCCAAGATTTGCATATTTGAAATATTTTCCCTCTTCTTCTCCAAGGTTTTTGCTTTTAGCTAAATCTCGGACGTAAAGAGACAAACTCATCGCAATGAAGAGCGCGAAAATCACTTGGAGTGAACTTAGGAATGCGAGTGCGTGTATTCTAGTTGTAAAAACTAGAAATAAGAAAACTGCACTTGTGACGAGAAGACTTCCTTTGACTGTTTTTGCGCGGTCTACTTTTTTGAAAAGATATGTGCTGGCGATGGCTGCGAGTAGCATGATTATAGCCATACCAGAATAGAAAACACTGACCGACGTGTCTGTATTTAAAATAGTTTTTATGAAGTTTGGCAGGATCGGCAGTGTCAGACTTGCTCCAATTCCTGTCATTAATGCCAAATAGGATAGCTTTTTCCCATCTCCGTGTTTGTGGTGTGTTCTGATCTTTTTCATGCTGAGTTTATTCTAGCATTTGCGTAGATATTTGCCATCTTTTGTGGTGATGAGGCCTTGGATCTCGAGAATTGATAATGTGGCGAGGATTTTTTCAGTTGGGAGTAGGGCTTTCTGCGCGATTTCTTCGAGGGTGATTGGTCGTCGTTTTTGCATGTTTTCTATTATTTGGGATTCTTCTGGTGTGAATTTGTATGGAAGTTCTTTCGGTTTTTCTTGTTTTTCTTGTGGAAAAAGGTGTGGCTGGATTTTCAGTTGTTCGATTACGTCTTGGCCAGATGTTATTGGGTAGGCGCCTCCTCTTTGGAGGAGATTTAGTATTCCTTTGCTGTTTAGGCGGTCCACATCTCCTGGGACTACGAAGATTTCGCGCCCTTGTTCTAGGGCAAATCGAGCGGTGATGAGAGCACCTGATTTTTCGGGTGCCTCTATAACTATTGTTGCAACTGAGAGTCCGCTGATGATCCGATTTCTTTGGGGGAAGTTGTAATGGATTGGTTCTGTTTCTGGTTCGTATTCAGATAAGAGTAATCCGTTTCGTGTGATTTCGTGGGCGAGTCGTTCGTTCTGCTTTGGATAAATGTTTTCCAGGCCACTTCCGAGCACTGCTATTGTTGGGATGTTGTTTTTGAGGGCGGCTTCGTGTGCGATCGTGTCTATCCCTTTTGCGAGGCCAGATACGATTGCGATGTCGAGGACAGCGAGTTCTTCGATGATGTTTCGTGTCATGAATTCACCGTAATCTGTGTATTTGCGGGTACCTACTATGGAAATGCATGTTTTGCTGAGGCAACCAGTTTTTCCTTTATAATAAAGCCCATTCGGAGGGTCGTATACTTCTCTTAGCTGTCTCGGCGGTGTTATTTTTTTAATCATGATTAAGGTTTAGCAAACATTCTTAAAAAAATTATTAAATTTTCTTAAAATAATCCTAAAGTTTTATACTCACCCTGTCCTTGACAATCCTTCGTTTTCGCATTAGAATCTGTAGCTAAACTTTATTTTTAATGTACATGTCTAATAGTCTAGAAAATAAGGATTTACCAGATAGTAAACTACTTAGAGAGGTAGAATTTTCTGAGTATCTAAATTTTGATATGCTTAATGGATGGCTGGAAACTATTCCTCTATACGATAAGAACGATCTTTCTATACCTGGATGGCCAAAATCACCAGTTCATGAACTTGATTTATCACGATACAACTTTAAGGGCAGATTATTAGTCAAAGACGAGTCACCACTAGATGTGAACCCTACTGGAACATTTAAAGATAGGGCTGCCTGGGAGGTTGCTTCATTATATAGAGATTTTGCTGCTGGAGTTATTGCAGATATTGAGAATGGGATAATTTCTGTTGAGGAAGTTTCTAGAATGAAAGCCCCAAAATTTTCTTTAATTTCTGCTGGTAATGAAGGAGCAGCTGTAGCTTGTTTTATGGAAAAACATAGACTTCCACCACCAAAAATTCTTATTGCTGAAGAAACTCCTTCTGATACTAAGGAGAAGTTGATGACGCTTTATTGTGATCTTTATGAGACTAGATTTGAAGATGTTGAATTAACTGGAAATGATATCCTTCAACTTACTGAGAATGAAGATGGTGAAGATCTTACATCATCACATCGTTTTAAACCTGGTGAAGTCTATTATGATTTAATGACTCATCGACTTTTTAATCGAATGGATGAAATTTGTGAGGCAGATTCTAGACCACGAATATATTTACCTCATGGTTCTGGAAGACTCATGGAAAATGTAGTTTTTTGGCAGGGAGAGATAAGAAGAAAAGCAGCTCGAAATATTGTTGATCCAAAATTCGGTGGTAATGCATCAATGATCGCTAATGCCGATGTTTTTGGTGCTGAGCCAACAACTGCTAGGGTTGCGGATAAAGTTCATGCTGAATTCAGACCTTTTGTAACATATACTAGAGATGACATTGCAACCAGACGGAGAGCACGTGAGACCGGAATGGAATCAGATATTGAAATTGTTCAAGATGATTTTATTGAGGGTGCTCACCAAATCTATAAAGATTTTGGTATAAGAGCCGAGCCTTCAGGTGCAATTGGACTTGCCTTAGCATTAAAACATAATGAAGAAGGTCGAATAAAACCTGGGCAAACAGTCTTCACTGTTAATACTGGTAAAGGTATTATTAGTGAACCTATAGAGGAGATGCAGAGAATTCGTGAACGAATTTTAAAAGCTTCTTAATTTATCTCCCCAATCACGCTCGCCTCTATTCCGTGCTTCTTGCAGATGCCGAGGATGTCTTCGACGTCAGGAGAGATTAGGATCATCCCAACGCCCATATTCCATGTTTTGCGAGCCTCATCCTCTGAGACATTCCCAAGTTCCATGAGCTTTTTCATTGGCTCGTGTGGTTCTGGGAGGTCAGTGAAGTTGGCTTTGAGGCCTGTTTTTTTGAGGATTCGGTCGGTGTTTGCTTGGAGTCCGCCGCCTGTCACGTGGACGACTCCTTTTAGATCGACTTTGCTTGGTTCTTTGTAGCGGCCGTGCATTTCGAGAACTGCTGAGGAGTAGATTACTGAAGGTGTTAGGACTGCTTCGCCCCAATTCATAGTGTCATCGTATTTTTCGTGGCACCAATCGTCTCCGAATTTCTCTTTTAATATATATCGAACTAATGAGAATCCGTTTGACCTGAATCCTGCGGAGCGGAGGCCAATTATTTTGTCCCCAGCAGAGATGTTTTCGCCGGTTATCATTTTATTCTTTTCAACTATGCCCACTGCTGTTGCATTCCAGACGTAGCCGTTTAGAGCGTCGCCGAGTTCAGCGATTTCTCCTCCTGGAACTACGATTTTGTGTTCTAGAGCGGCTTTTTCGAGTCCCCCCATTAGTCCGCTAACCTTTTCTTCGTCTATTTTGTTAACGTCGAGTGTGTTTGTAATTGAAATTGTTTCTGCTCCCATGCAGATTGCGTCGTCGGCAACCATTGCTATTAAATCGTATGCCATCGTGTCGTATTTTCCGATCGCTTCTGCTACTGCTATCTTTGTTCCAACTCCGTCATCGTTTTGTACCAAATAATAATCTCCCATGTCGAGTGCTCCTGAAAAACCACCTTCGTCCGTGAGTGGCTCCCCTATCATTCCTTTTCGCCCTGCAAAAGTTTTCTTTGCAGCTGAGTACGCGATTGCCGAACACTTATCACCAAGGTCTATGTTTACCCCAGCTTCTTCATAAGTTGCCATATGCCTTTTAATTATATGTTGAATTTTCTTTGTCGCTCACAAGTTTTCCTTTATCAAGGGTGATGACGCGTCTGTTTAATGCATTCACTATGTCTCTATTGTGAGTTGCGAGGATTACCGTTGTCCCTGCTTTGTTTATTTTCAAAAATAACTTTGCGAGCGCAAGTGCGTTTTCAGGGTCGAGATTCCCGGTTGGTTCGTCTGCAAACAAGAGTTGTGGTGCGTGCACCAATGCCCTTGCTATAGCCGTTCTTTGCCTTTCCCCTCCTGAAAGTTGTCTAGGAAAATGATTTCGTTGATCCTCTAGTCCAACTAATTTGAGAACGTCTGCAGTTCGTCTTTGGATGAAACTTTTTCCGTACCCGGCCACTTCCAATGCGAATGCTACGTTTTCAAAAACTGTTTTCTTTGGTAGTAATTTGTAATCTTGGAAAATTATTCCGATTTGCCTTCTGTATTCTTGAATTTTTGATCGTGAAAGTCTCGCCACATTGTATTTATCTACATTTATCATTCCACCGTCCACTTCTTCTGCTCCAATCATTGCGTGGATGAGTGTGGTTTTTCCTGCTCCCGAAGTTCCGACTATAGACACAAATTCGCCTCCTCCAATTTCGAAGGAAACGTCATCCAGAACTTTGTTCTTTCCGTAGAGCTTTGTTACTTTTTCTATACTTATCATGTCTTGATTATAACAATTTGGTATGTGATTGGATAGTCATAATTCCATAATAAAATACTTTTACATCCTGAAAACACGGAATTCGCGAAATCCCGGTTTTTCGTTTCTAAAAAAGGATAATGCAATATACAATATCCGTAGATGCTCATCGACACTCTATTACAAACCCATATTTGAATGGTCAAAAGCGAACTTCACAAACTAGGTTTCACAAATGAGGAGGCAAATGTATATACGGTGCTGCTAGGTATGGGTGGTGGCGGTGCCAGTACAATTGCAAAAAAGGCGGGTTCCCATAGGGTAACCACGTACAACACTCTCGAAAACCTTGAAAAAAAAGGCTTTTTGCAGAAAGCCAAGAAAAATGGAGTACTTTTTTATGATCCTGTAGACCCGCAGACCATTCTAGACCGTGCTGAGGAAAATTACAGAGCGGCAAAAGGGCTTGTTCCTGAGCTTAAAAACCTTCGGGATAAGCATAAATTCAAGCCAAATGTGTGTTTTTTGGAGGGAAAATCGAAGGTTGTGGAGATTTTTTACGATATGCTCGAAAGCAAGGGGGAAGTAGTGGGTTTTGTGAATTTTAGGTACGTTTCCGAGATATATCCTACTTATTTGGATAATTATATAAAAGAAGTCTTGAATAAGGGGATCAAGCACAGGTTTTTGTGCCCAAATGATGAATTTCATGAAAATTTCTTTGAAAATAACCTTGTTGAGCTTGCTGATAGTGGTCTTTTGAAGATTTTCGCGGTAGATCCTAGCAAATTTGTGTTCAAAAATGCTCAATTTATCTATGACAATAAAGTCTCCATGCTCTCATTTGATAGATTTGATATGGTGGGTGTTATTACTGAAAGCGCCCATAATGCTGAGACTAATAGGGCAATCTTTGATTTGGCATGGCTGGGAGCTACTAGTTTTGTGGCTAAATAAAAAGTGGTCACATGACCACTTTTTTACCTATGATATTTATCGTGTATCTCCTTTAGCTTTTTGTTTGTGACGTGGGTGTAGATTTGGGTTGTGGTGATTGAGGAGTGGCCGAGCATTTCCTGGACGGAGCGGATGTCTGCGCCGTTTATTAGGAGTTCGGTTGCGTAGCTGTGACGGAGGGTGTGAGGCGTGACTTTTTTTATGATGCCGGCTTTTAAGGCGTGTTGTCGGACGATTTTCTCTATGCTGACTGTGGAGAGTCTACGTTTTTCTGGATCGAGGATGTCGGCTTTTTGGCCTTTTCCGGTGTTTATGAAAAGTGGGTTCATGTTGTCGTCACGGACTTTTATGTAGGCTTTTATGATGTCGGCTGCTTTTTTTGAAAGGAATACTATTCGTGGTTTTTTGCCTTTACCTCGGACCATGAATTCTCTGCGTTTTAGGTCGACTTGGTCGCGGTTTAGGGAATTTAGTTCGCTGACACGAAGGCCTGTGGAGTAGAGAGTTTCGAGGATTGCTGCGTCGCGGTAGCCGATTGGTTTGGATTTATCTACTGCCTTGAAAAGTCGTGCAATTTCTTCGCGGGATAGCACTTCTACTGTTCGCTCTTCTGTTTTGGAGAGTTCGATTTTTTCGGGAGCAAGGGCTTTTATGTCGTTTTTTGAAAGGTATTTGAGAAATGCTCGGAGGGAAATGAGATGATAGTTTTGGGTATTGATCCCGAGGTTTTGTCTTTTTAGGTAAAGCCTGTATTCCTGGATTTTCTTCAGAGTGATTTGGGAGACTTGGATGTCTTTTTTGAGGAATTCCTGAAAACGCCCAAGATATCTTTTGTAATTATCTATGGTTCTCTCAGATTTGTTCTGAGCGACTTCGCAGTACTCCAAAAAATCCTGAATGAGTTTATCTATCTTCATGATAAGGCTTATTTAGCCTTATTCTACTCCAGTTTCAGTTTGTAGCACAACTCCTCTTAGCTTTCGGATGAAGTTTGTAATTATTGTAATTTGTCTTTCTGTAAGAGTCATAGACGATGTAACTACACTTTTTGCCGCAGTAAGAAGAAGTCCAAAGTTGATTTTTTCTTCTTCTGAAGCTTCTCCTCTGATGATTTTGTTTGCAAGTTTTACCAAATTTTCTTGTCCCAAAGCTGTTTCTACGCTCTCTAGATTTCCGTATTGCTCGGTCATAGCATTATAATATTCGCCTCTGTCTTCGATAACTTTTCTTAGCTCAAGATAGGTCATTTTTAGAAGCGGGTTCACTTCTTGTGCTGTTTTTGATAGTGGTGATTCACTCATGTTATTTTGTTTTACTTCGATATAGTATATCATAATGAGGCTTTAATTTCAACCATACACATTACCATGAGACGTGATGAACTAGAGGAAAGAGAGAGGAAGTGGCTTGCTCCTTATGCAGTTAAGAGTGGGGATAGTTTAGGCCGTAAGTTTGAGGAAAAAGCAGACGATGAACGCCTGTGCTTTCAGCGTGATAAGGATCGGATTGTTCATAGTAAGGCATTTCGGCGATTGGAGGAGAAAACTCAGGTTTTTACTGCTGGAAGTGGTGATCATTATAGAACACGCTTAACTCATACTTTGGAAGTTGCTCAGATAGGTAGGGATATTGCTCGTAGGCTTAAATTGAATGAAGATTTGTGCGAGGCGATTGCTTTGGCACATGATCTGGGGCATCCGCCGTTTGGGCATGGAGGTGAAGATGCTTTGGATGAAGTATTACAAAAATATGAACTTCACTTTGAACATAATGAACAGTCGAGGAGAGTAGTTGAGGTCTTGGAGAAGAATTATCCAGATTTTGATGGGTTAAATTTGAGTATCGAGGTGTTGGATGGTCTTATTAAACATCAAACTTCGTGGGATCAGAGTGGAAAAGAGTTTGAAACTTCTGCACATTTGGAAGCGCAAGTTGTGAATGTTGCGGATGAAATTGCGTATACGAATCATGATATGGATGATGGTTTGCGGTCTGGATATATAAAATTGTCGGATTTGGAGAAGTTTGAGATTTGGAAAATAGCATCAGAGAGAGTTGTTTCAAAGTATGGAGAAATTATTGATGAACATGTGCGTATTTCCCGGACAATTAGTTCTATTATCTCAATGATGATTGAGGATTTTTGCCTGCAGACAGAGGAGAATATTGAAAAATTTGAGATAAAGACTTTGGAAGATGTTGTGAATCACAAGGGGCTTCTTGCTCACTTTAGTTCAGCTATGGATGAAATGATTTCTGAATTGCGAAAACATTTATTCAAGAATTTCTATATGAATTCTGATATTTATAAATTTGTGAAAGAGGGTGAAAAGATGATAGAAGCACTGTTTGATTATTATATGGAAAATCCTGAAAAATTTCCTGGTGATGTAAATGATGCTATTGCGGTGAAAGATTATATTGCTGGGATGACAGATGGATATTTGGTGGCGGAGTTCAAGAAGATTTGATAAATTGTTAGTATGATTTGTCCAAAATGTAAGAAAAATGAGACTCGCGTGCTGGATTCTAGAGAAACTGATGGCCACAAGGCCGTGAGAAGACGTCGTGAATGCGAAGCTTGTAAGCATAGGTTTACTACTTTTGAGAGACCTGAGATTACAAAATTTTTGGTTATTAAAAAAGATGGTGCTAGGGAGAGCTATGATAGAGAAAAAGTGGAAAAGGGTATTTGGAAAGCTTGTGAAAAGAGGAAAGTTACGGAGGAACAGGTCACCAAAGTTATTAATGATCTTGAAGAAAAGTGGGCAAGTATTGGGAAAGAAGTACCAAGTAAATCCATTGGTGAAGGTATAATGGATGCTCTGAAAGGGCTGGATGAAGTCGCTTATATACGTTTCGCTTCTGTGTATAGGCAGTTTAAGGATATAGAAACTTTCAAAAAGGAACTACAAAAACTGGGCAAGGACGTTTAAATCCATGCTTAGGGCTTTGACTTTTGTGCTTATTTGTTGTATAATAGGATTAATAAAAATAAACACAAAATCATGAAATACAGTAAATTCCTATCGGTTCTATTAGTTTTATTTGTAAGTGTTGCTGCATCTGCAGTGGCTTTTGCTGAAGATGTCGAAGAAGACGTTGCTCAGGAAGTCTGTGGATTTGAGCTATTAGAAGAAGACGAAGTTGCTCACGACGCTGAAGTTGTGGCTGTTAGAAGACAATTACGAGTAGAAACTGGCGAAGTCTTCAGAGTTAAAGTTTTCTTGAAAAACACAGGGAATATGCCTTGGTTTTCGGATGACAGTAGTTGTGCAGGACCTAGAATGTACTTGGGAACAGAAAAAGAACGGGATAGAGAGAGTGTATTTTATTCTCCTGAATTAGAAGGTATTGATGACACAAACTGGGTTGGGGCAAACAGAATTGGCATGGATCAGCTTCGTGTTGAACCTGGAGAAATCGCTTCATTTACTTTTTGGTCACAGGCTCCTGATGAGCCGGATGTGGTCGTTGAATACTTTGCTCCAGTACTAAGTGGAGTTCAGTGGATTGAAGATGCTGAATTTTCATTCGATCTACTAGTCGGAGATACTGGCGAAGATCCTGTTGATATGAGAAAAAGACTTTCTTATGCGTTCGAGAGTGGATCTATGATGGATATTAACCTTGATGGTGAAAGATCTCTCTTGGTCGATTTATCCGAACAAGTTATGTATGTAAAATTGGATGATGATATTATTCGTTCGTTTCGAGTCAGTACTGGTGCATATGCAACACCCACTCCTGTTGGAACTACATATATTAGTTTAAAACAAGAAGTTCGTGTTGGATCAAAATCTCCACACTATATAATGCCTTACTTCCAAATGTTTAGAGCGGGTGGATATGGACTTCATGCCCTGCCTAGTCTTGGAAATGATGGTGGTTGGTTCTGGACAGAGGCCGTTTCGCATTTGGGCACTCCTGTGAGTCATGGATGCATCCGAATTGCGGATGAAAATGCAATTTGGCTGTATGGATTCACTGAAATTGGAGATGCTGTAGTTGTGCAGTACTAGTTACTAGCTTTCGAATATAAAAATCTAAAGTTGAGAAAGTTTTTGGTATAAATTGAACCCCACGCCAGCTGATACTCCGAACATACTTTTAATGTATATTTGAAAATAATATTATGTGCTGGCGGGGGGCTTGGGGGAGCCGAATAGAATTGTTAACTAGCGATGGCGCGAAGGCGGGGTCGGTACTTTGAATGTCCGACAGCTCCGCAACTGGCGCAAGGCTTGTCTTGGGTTCCGGCGAAGAGAGTTAGTCCAACTGGAATCTCTGTCGAGTCGCAGTTGGTACAAAACTCTATGGATTTTGCAGGGCTACTGATAAGGCTTTTCCCACACTGAGTGCAGAATCGTTTCCTGAGTTTTCTCGCTTGAGAGCAGTCGCAAATTTCTTGTGCCATTTCCTGTGTGTCCCTTTTTTGGCTAGATGCCTGTTTGAATGGCCTGACCAGGTTGATCGGGTCGATCAGGTTGATCGGGTCGAATGTAGAGTGCGGTGACAGGCGCTCTACAATGTGGACAGAAAGCTTCTTGCGCGAGAGTCAGTGTTGTAAGACCCTCGGGATCTTTGTTGCACTTTATGCAAGACTTTACAGTTGATTCGTTTCTGGGATTAGTTCGTCTACCGCACTCCTGGCAGTAAGCGTAACCTTCTCGGCTGTAATTGTCGCATTGATCACAGTGATGATGCTCGGCCATGTTTCGTGTGTCCCTTTGTGTGTATGTTGGCTTCCCCAACTTTAAATTTCTATTTGTAAATGAACAGTCAAGGCAAGGTTTTACCACAAATATAGCCTGTAGATCAAGGTTTGTTATTGCTGCAATTTTTCTATATAATTGTGATCCATTTTATTAGAATTTATGAGCAATATTTTAGAAAATTTGAATGATAGGCAAGTTGAGGCGGTTACCCATTTTACCGGGCCAATGCTTGTTATTGCCGGGGCCGGGAGTGGAAAGACTAGAGCTTTGACTCATCGGATTGCTTGGTTAATTGAGGAAAAGGGTGTGAAGCCTTGGAATGTTTTGGCTGTTACTTTTACAAATAAGGCGGCAAATGAGATGAAGAACCGTATCGCTCGTTTGCTTTCTGTGGATTTGGAGGGGAATTATAGTAGTTCCATTCCGAGTGTTGGGACCTTTCACTCGATCTGTGTGAGGATTTTGCGTAAACATATTCATCTTTTGGATTATGAAAATTCTTTTGGTATTTATGACACGACTGATCAACAGATCGTGGTAAAAAGAGGCTGTATCCCGCCCCCTCAGATGCGCGCAAGACGTGTCCACCGAGGATGCTACGCGAGTGAACAGAGAAGAATCACTTGCAATCAGAATCG
>JAOZTS010000033.1 GCA_029939035.1 Candidatus Altimarinota bacterium
TTCGCTACCATCTGTTCCATCCCACCAAACGTAGTAATCCCCTGCTTCAACGTCTTTGTCTGAAAGTAATTCATAGACTGTTACTCCTGTGTGATCGATGATTTTGATATCGATCTTTGCATCTGCAGAGATTTCGTATGAGATTTTTGTATCGTTTGTTAATGTGTTGAATTGAGTTGGGAAAACGTCGTGGTCTGTGATTTCGATAGCTGATTCGTCATCGTCGTCATCATCGTCGTTGGCTGTGTCGTCACCATCGTCGTCTGGATCTGGATCAGGGTCTGGATCTGGATCTGGGTCTGGGTCTGGGTCTACTGGTGCGACTCCTGATGTGAATGTTATGACAATTGGACTATCCATTGGTTCTGTAACATTCGAGATTGTTGCTGGTGGAACGGTAAGAGTATATGCGGTGCTCCCTTCCAGGTCTGCATAATTTATAGTCAATACTTTGTTTTCATATGTTGTTGGTCCGACTTGCTTGTCGGCTGTGCTTCCTGATTTCAAAATTGTTATGTCCAGGTTTGGGTCAAATATAAGACTGTCTTCATCAAAAACTATTAGAAACCGTCCGGATTCTGTAGACAGGCCTGTTGCCCCATCATCTGGGGTTCTAGAAACAATTGTTGGAGGAAATTCTGACCCTGGAATTGATGGAAAAACAGATCCCTGTAAAAGAGATCCTGCTCCACCGGTAAACAGAAAATATCCTGTAATCAGTACCGCAGCACCCACGAAGATAAGGAAATAATTCCTTATTTTCGTGCTTAGTACTTTTCTCATTGTGTCTCGATCATCTGGATCGATTTCATTTTCTGCCATTGTTTTTTGTTTTTGTTTTATTTTGCTATCGGTATATTATACCATGTTCTTGACGCTCTTGCAACCTGCCGGTTATGTTTTTTTATAATGGATCTCCGCATTCTGCTCTTACATCGTCTAATGAAACATAGATACCATTCCAAAATGTAACCTGCGGATAATCAGGAAATTCTGTGTCACATGAAACTCCTATATCACCCCAAGCAGTATTATTTGTACCTTTGGACTCGATCGCTAAACATTTTCGTTCCATTGAAGCACATGCGTCACCTCCTGTATTGAATGCCATAACAGATTTTAAACCAGAATTTGGTACTGTGACTGAGGCACCTGTTACACATGCGTATTTATCGCCGGCTCCAAAACTACATGGAGCACAATATGCTCTGATATTTAGAGCATTCCCATTAAAATAAGACTCAGAAAAATCGTCATATACTGTTTCTACAGTTGGCGTGCATGAGTTGTACTTTGTTTCATATTTCACACCATCTTTCTCCTTCACTTCAATAAAGGCACACGTATCTCCAGAATCGCAATCATACCCGAGTGTTGTCAAACAAACATGATATTTGTCTTCATCTGAGGCGGTGCAGTGATTTATCTTCTCTACAGCATCATCAGCTGCGTCATCTGCGTCGTCAGTATCGTCTCCGTCTGCTAACGTCATTCCATTCGCACCTATAACACCATTTGTTGCTAAAACTGCTTTTTCTTCACCCAATTTCAACCAAACCATATATTCACCTGCAGAAAAATCTGCGTCTTGGACTGCTCCGCTAACGATTGGTGCTTCTGTAAATGAATTCATATCTGCGCCGGTTTTGTAGAACACTTTTTCCACTCTGTCGGCAATGCGAGATGTGTTTAAATAGTCAGTCAATTGAGTTCCGTCTGATGTACCAACAAGCCCTATCCATCCGCTTGCAACAGTGTTATCGGCATCATAAATGTCGTTTACTGAGCCATATACATCACCTTTATTAAATGGATTCTGAGGCGGTGCTAGGAAGCTAAGATCAAGGACAGGTTCTTCTTCTATTACATACGGCAGTGGTTCTTTTATGCTGTATATTTCTCCCATCTTTGTTGCGTCTTTTGATTTTATAATAAAAGTTGTATTCGCCAGTATGGTTAGATCATTTGTGTCACCTAATGTAGTAGTTTCGTTGTGAACAGCTTCTGGCCAACTGTAAAAAGTCTGCGTTTTTGGATCTTTGTACATAATTCTAATTTTGTTGAAAGGTTCACACTTTATTCTATCAACTATTTGTTTAACGGTGAGATCTTCTCTTACATAATAATAATGCTCTCCTGAGCTCAAGGTAGTTTCTGCTAAGCCGCTATCTGGTGTACAAGTATCATCAGCCTCATATTGCTTATATCCTCCAGGATCGGTGAACATGCCCTTGAAAGTGCTTCCTCCAAATGATAGCTGAGGTGGTAGGTCATCTTTGTCCACTCTAGTCATTGTTGAATAGACCAAGAATGCACCTCCCAGAACAGCAACTAGAATAATTGCCGAGATTAACATTTTTTTTCTATTCATACTATTTGGATTATTATTTTATATTTATTGGCATTCTGCTCTAATTATATAAGAGAAATGTGCAGCTCCATTTATTACAGCCATCCCACGAGCATCTGAGACAAAATCGTCACATTCAATTGATCCACTACCTACTTCTACTCCAAGACCGTCAGACCATGTCGTTCCATGGTTAGTGCTTACTTGCAATTGATTACATGATAGTCCCATTGCTTCACATGCAAGATCTCCTTTTAGGTATGCCTGTTTAGACCAATAACCAGCGTTGTTTGTTAATATATCTTGATCGCTAGTAACGCATGCATGAGTGCTGTCTGCGAACCCACAAGGGCTACACTCAGCCATAATACTCCAATCGATTTCACTAACAAGGGAGTCGAAATAATCTCCTATTGGTCTATCGCATCCTCCTCCCATAAAATGATTCACATGATCATTATTTGGATAATTTTCATCTCTTACTCCTACAAATAGGCAAGTTCGACCTATGCTTGAACATGCATCATTTCCAGTGCTTTCCACACATTTACTGTCATCGTCTTCGTAAGTTGCACTGCAGAAATTCACGTCTGCTTCGGGTAGCATATATCCTTCTACTTCAATTGGTGCTAACTGAAAACTGCTACAAACTGCTCTAAAGGCCCAATTTTTTGTATATGCTATGTCCTTGTATTCGAAGTCTTGACCTTGGTCACTACACGATTCACCTGTTGATATCCAGCCTACTGCCTCTCCATCAATATTATGATTACTTGCTTCTATTCCTGTGCAGATAGCACATGCTTCGTCACCTGTTTGAAAGAATACGGCTGGGTTGTTTCCATCGGTTAAGCATGAGTGAGTTGCATCCTCTCCCCCACAAGTTGATAAATCTATCGTTTGTTCTCCGCAAACTGCTCTAAACACACGACTACTTGAGAATGTGGTCTCTGTACATGAGGACATTGAACCTCCCCATGATGGGGTTGGATCTTGGCCTTCAACGTTGTGAACACTTACTTCTACCCCGATACATGCATCTGTTCCACAGGCGTCTTCGCCTGTTTGGATAAATGTTGATGGGTAATTGCTGTCTGTTATGCATTTGTGAGTTGGATCATCTCCTCTACAAGTTGATAAATCTATCAATATTTCAGGCAATTCCACTCCTAATTTCAGCCAAACCATGTATTCTCCATCGCTGAAATCAACATCAGCTACTGCGCCGCTTGTGATTGTAACGTCTTGAAAATCGTCAGCGCCTGCTCCATTTTTTGAGAATACTTTTTCAACTCTACCTGCTATATCAGAGGTGTTTAGGTCGTCACTAAATTGAGTGCCATCCGTTGTTCCAACAATACCTACCCACCCACTTGTCATATCGTTTACAAATTCATATGGTCCTCCAGTATTGAAAGGATTTACTGGTGGTGACATAACTGGAGCTGGAGGTAAAGGTGTGTTCACATTATAGATCTCCCCCATTTTGGTTGAGTCCTTGGAGTCAATCATGAATACTGTATTTGCTTTTATAGTAAGACTAGTTGGATCGGCCAGCTCTTCTGTTTCGTTGTGTGCTTTTTTTGGCCAACTATAAAATACTTGAGAAATTGGATCTTTGTATAAAATCCGCATTCTGTTTTGTGGCTCGCAGTCAATTCTATCTACAATTTCCTGAACAGTCAGATCCTCGGTTACATAGTAGTAATTTAGTCCTGAGCTAAGAGTGGTTTCTGTCAGACTTGTTGAATGCTCGCAATTGTCTCCTGTTTCATATTGCCAATATCCTCCTGGATCTGCGAAATATCCTTTAAATGTAGATCCAGCTTCGTATGACAATGCTGGGAATGAGTCTTCGTCAACTTCTCCTTGGGAAAGATATACTATTACTCCAACTGCTAGTATCAATGCAACTCCTACATATGCAATTATCCATTTTTTGTTTTGTAATTTATTTTTCATAAAATGAGGGTTATGTCTGTCGCAATGATATCAGTAATTTATTTTTTTGACACCTTCTTGAATGCGTACCCAAGGATAAGACTTGGGATTAGTAGCACTCCTGCTGCTGGACCAGTTTCAGAAATTCCACCTGTACTTCCTGGAGAACCACTTGTTCCTCCAGTTGTACCTGAACCTGTACCAGATGTTCCACCAGTGTCGTCATCGTCGTCTCCGTCAATTACAGGGAGATATCCTCCGCCTGTAGTTGCGCCAGATGAATCGTCGGCTGGCGTATCGTCAGCTGGTGTATCGTCAGCTGGTGTGTCACCTGCACCATCTAATGATGGCGGATCCGTATCATCATCATCTCCAATTGCTGGAGGGTCTGAGAACGGAGATGAGAGACCAGGTGGCTCTGCTGCGAACGCAACGAATTGTGCTTGTAGCGCTACTATTGCAATTAAGAACAGTAGAGATAGTATTTTTGTTTTCATGTATGTTTTTTGTTATTGATTGGTGTTTTAATACTGAGTAGTCAGGGTCGAATCTATTGATACCCAACTACCGTACATGCCATTAATATTTGCAGACACAGCTAGAACTGCATCTAATATAGCTGCAGCATCTAGCGTTCCTAGCTCAGCTATGATGAGCGAACGAACAACTCCTGTGAGTGTAGCAGTATTTGAAAGACCCATAAGGTCGTTATATAGACCCATAAGGTCCTCCATTGCTTGAAGATCAATACTAACCTCAGCATCAAGATTAGCTAGTTCAGCTGCAGCGATTATAGCTTCTGCGTTATTTTTTATCTTTTCTCCTTGTGCTTCTCTTAGAGCAACAAATGCCTCAACAGCAAATTTTATATCTTCCACAATAAATGCTAGTCCAGCGTCCACATTTGCTTTTATGGTTTCAAGCTGAGCTAATGTAGATTCTGTATTGTCGTTTCTTAGACTATCTACAGCAGTAGCAGCACCATCAATAGTAAAACTATCAGTATTAGCACCATCGGCAGGAGAAAATCGATCAAATGCAGAGTTTGCATATTCAATAACAGCTATATACAAAGAGGCATCTTGGTGAGAATCATTATAAAGAGTCCCTTCGAAATAGAACCTATTTTCATTATTAAACTCAGTTAAATCAATTAAAACATTCTGTAACAAATCCCTGAGTTCATAAGCATATGCAATTGATCCATCAATCTCATTGATGATCGCTGTGTGAGCAGATCCATCTGCTTTACACTCTCCGGCTTCATTAAGGCTAAATCCTGAATCACATCCTAATTCATTTCCTCCAGCTACTGCTCTTTCTGCCCCAAGTGGAACACAAGTTGCTCTGAATTCAGGTGTGGCGTCTCCTGTGTTTGTGAATAAGTATGTCTGAACGATTCTTTTTGCATTGTTAGCGTCTGTGTTATTTGAGAATTCTTCCTTTAGGAGGTCTGAAAAATCGATTTCTTCTATGATATCTCCTGTACCATCTCCATCACTGTCCAGGTCGATATAGGCGAAGAAGATTTTTTCTCTAACTCCTTCATCCATCATTAGTACATAATCTTTCACTCCATCTGGGTCTGTACATTCCTGTACTGATCCAAACTCATTAAAGTTACCAATCATCTGTGAATCAGGATTGAAATTAAGAGGCTGATATCCCACAGTGTCCAAAGTGTGCTGTTGATCAGTCACATCAAATCCTAAACCATTTCCTAAAATCACATATTCGTGAAGTGCATCATAAAAGTGATCGATTAATCCATCAGATACATATGCTTGAAATATTGGAACCAATGCGTCTAGAAAACCTGCTACTGCTGATGCTTTTACGCCTTCTGAAACTGTAGCGCCTACTAGTCCATCCACAAAAATCTGTTTCTTTGCGTCATCGAGATAATCAAAGTCTCCTCTGTAGCAACCATCTGCATCTGTAATTAGAGTAACATCTAATTCCAAAAACTGATCACCTTGTAAGAATGAATCTGTTCCGATCATTCCATCATTTTTTGCTAATACTTTTACGTTTCTTTTGTCATTTAGCAGATCAGTAACATTGAACTCTAATTCGTTTAATATTACGTTTCGTGTATCGTTTATATTAGTTTCAGCTACTACGAATGCTGGGTTTACTGCTGCCCAGTTTGAGATATCATTTACTAAGTATTCTAGTAATTCATCTACCTCAAGTAGATAGTTTTCGATTTCCACTCCGCTTTCACTCATATCTTTCACACTTGCAGAAACTCCTCCAATTGTATTAGTTAAACTTGATAAATATAGTTTTGTGTTTACAGAATAGTCATCGTACCATGTATCAATACCTATTAGTGCAGGAATTGAAGGCTCTAGCGTAACAGCTATTAACGTCAATAGGTCCTTGTTATTTACAATTGTATTAAGGGGTCCTGAAAGTTGTTCTAGGGCTCCTGCTAATTCGTTGATTGCAAGTCCATCATTTGCATATTGTATAGCTGCATACATTTCTCCCACCAATGATCTGTCAACATCAGCTAGCAAACCGTACACATCGTAACTTTTTAGGTTACCGACTGATTGTGCAAATGCATCATAGTAATCTTCTTCTGTAGTTGCACAAATATATGGTGGCAAAGTTTCTACTGGATCTGGATCTGGATCTGGGGTTGTAGCAACTATTACTGGATCATTTTCATAATATACCCATCCAACAGTTGGAGCGGTGATTTCAGAAAGTGATAAAACTTCGTTATATATGAATCCTTTTTGCAAGTCTGTCATTTCTGCCTCAGGAACCATCATATATACATTTGTTGGTACACATTCTTCTAGTCTTTTAGCAACATCTGGAGTTAACATTGTTAGTGTCCATCCTTCTTTTGCAGTTGTACATGGATCATAAGATTCTGTTGAAGTGTATGCTTCTACTCCTGGTAAGAATATGTGATCGTTATATATGTCTATTTTGTTTGATGTAATGATCACTCCAACTTCAAATGGGTCAAAGACAATGTCTCCCCATGTAGCGTCGTCAGTGTGAATTATTGCAGCATCTGAACCGTAATAATCTTCTGGAGTTAGGATGTATCCTTTTCCATCATAATATGCCAAGGCACCTGGATCGACATTAGAAATGTCCCAGCTTGCTGGTGGTGTCTTAAATGCAACGAGTGCTATTTCTCCAATTGTTGATGGATCAATACTCTTCATAACGTCATCAAAAGACATTGCTATATCAGAGTAAAATGGAACTAGTCCAATTCTTCTGTTAGTGTAATCAGCTTGTACAAGTTTTTCACTTTTCACTGTATCATCCCAGTTATCAATATCTAGTTGAGTTGGGCTCATAAGTGATCCAGCTTCTTTTATGAATCCTTGATAGAGAGAATCGCTTGCTCCTAGAGAAGGAGGCGTAGCTTGATCTTGTCCAAAGACGAAGTAATATACTCCACCGAATACTAGTGCTACCGCAAAAACAGCAGCAAAAATTGCCTTCATTTTAGAAGGTTTTCCAGAAGCGTTTTTAGCTTCAGGGTTTACATCCATGTTTTCCATAGTTGTTTGTTTTAATTTTTATTTTATATATTTATAAGTGATTCTTTTTTCACTCATATATATTGTACAATAATTTGACCGTTGCGTCAACCTTGGTCGTGAAGATTTTTATTCCTTAGTTACTGTAATTGTAACTTCAGCTTTTGAGATGTTGTTTTCGGCATCAGAAACTTCTAGAGAAGCTGAGTAACTACCTGTGTCTGAATAGACATGAGAAGGTTTTACGTCAGTAGAGGTACTTCCGTCACCAAAATCCCAGAAATAGCTAGAAATTGTGCCTGTAGCGCATCCAGGATCGAATGATGTCTCCAATGGAGCCGGTCCTTCTTCGAACACTGATACGAAACATGCTTCTAGTGGTATTTCTCGCACTGTAATGAGGATTTCATCTGTTTCCATGCTACCATCTGCGCCTACAACTGTAACTTTGGCTGTATATGTGCCAATTGAAGTGTATTTGTGTGTAATTGAGGCCGTACCGATCTTTGGGCTGGTGCTGTCACCAAAATCCCATTGATAACTGGTGATCTGCCCTTCGTCGTATGAAGAGCCGCTAGCGTCGAATTCAACAGTTAGAGGAATGTTTCCTTCTATTCTGTCGGCTTCGATGACTGCTTCGATTCCTTTTGGCAGTACTTTAATTGCGATGCTTTCAGTACCGACATTTCCATTTGCATCAATAACAGTAAGTTTTGTTGTATATGTGCCGTCATTTAGGAAGGTGTAAGCGGTTGTTTCTCCATATTCTTGTACTTCTCCGTCTCCATTAAAATCCCATTCGTAATCTACGATATTGTTGTCGCTGTCAGTTGTTCCTGAAGCATCGAATGTTACTTTTAGCGGAACTGTTCCTTCTACCCAACCAAGTCCTTCTTCTGCTACTGGAGTTGTGCTTATAACTGGTTTTGGTGTTCCTTGTGGAGCTCCGATAGTGATCACCATTGATGTTTCACCCTCGTTGTCTTCTTCGTCAGTTACTTTAAGAGTGACTTCGTATGTTCCTGAATTTAGGAAAACGTGTGAGACTGATTTTGTGTTTTCTGTTGGTGTTCCGTCTTTGAAATCCCATTCATAGCTTTCTATATCTCCTGTTGGAGCCGTAGACTCGTCTCCTTTAAACACGTAGTTTAAGCCGGAAATGAATGTTTCAGGTTCACCTACCACTGTAATTACAGCTTCTGGTTCTTTTGCTTCTTCTACTACTATTTCTTTTTCGCTAATTTCGAAATCTCCGATAGTTGATGTAACCCTGAGGGAAACAGTGTATCTGCCAATTTTGTCGAATTCATATTCTGCTGTGACTCCTTCTGCGTCGTCAAATTCTCCATCTTCATCGAAATCCCATTCGTAGGTATCAATTGTTCCATCTGGATCTACTGATTCGCTAGCATCAAATTCTACTTCTAACGGAGCTTCTCCTGATTGAGGAGTTGCTGTAAATGTAGCTGTTAATGCTTGGTCTGCGACACTTACCGTCACACCGTATTCTGCTGGCAATTCTTCGCCAGTTTTCTTGTCCTGGAGTGTTACCTCGAGGATAACGTCGAATTTCCCTTTCTTTTCAAACCTGTGTGAAATGATTTGTCCTGTTCCCTCTTCTCCATCTCCAAAATCCCATTCGTAGAAAATTATTTTGTATTTTGACGAATCTACTGGGAGATTTGATGCATCGAATTTTATTTCTATTGGGGCTTTTAAATTAATAGTATCCTCTGGTTCTGTGACAATCGGATCAGTGAGCTCTGGGGCTACGCTGATTCTCTTTCCGTCCAGATACGCATAGGCAAAAACCCATATTATAAGGATGAAAATGAGTACTACTCCCGAAATTAGTGCGCTTTTTAGGCCCTGTTTCTTTGCAAATTTGTCGTCTTTTTTCGCCATACTGGCCTTGAATAGGCCAACCATTGTAAATGTGAATGCAACTAACGCCACGAGGATAAATACGACGTGGATTAGCGTGATCAGGCTGTTTACGAATGAAGCTTCGTTTACGCCCATAAGCTGTGCTATTGGACTTTCCCCTTCGCCAGTTTGACCAACAAAAACGAAGGCTAATACGATGAATATAATCGAAATTGCTCCAAATCCTCCTAAACATCCAAGAATTGCTTTTCTTCGAGCTTCTGGGTTTGCAACTTTCTTTGTTCCAGGTTTTACAACTGCTTGAGCAGGTGCTGAACCTATTTTTACTTGTCCTATGGTTTTACCTTCGACTTTTGGAGCTTCAGGTTTTGCAGGTTCTGGCTGTGGTTCAGGTTGCGCTGGTGCCTCCGGTTTTGGTGGCACAATGTCCTGCTCTGCTTTTGGAGCTTCTGGAGCCTCTGCATGTGGATTGACCTCAGGTTTTGTCTCCTGTGAAGGTTTAGTGTCTTCTGGTTTCTTAATATCGTTCATGTAGTTGTTAATCTTTGGAGTTTCTTCTTCTGGCGCGCTGCCCATTTCTAAATCTTCCGGAATATTTTTAGGATCATTTTGGTCATCCATAGGAGTAAGTTTTATTGAAATTTTATTTCTTGAGTTGTGGAATGGTCGTTTCCATATATATCAGTTACAGTCAATTTTACAACTGTTTTTCCCCATTCCTTCTCAAAATTTGTCTTCCATGTTCCTGGAAGACTTGTCTTGAAATCTTGGTCATCATTTTTCACTCCATTTCCATCTGTATCGAAGTGAATATTCTTGTCTAAAATATAATATGCGATTGCGCCTTCTGATTGTGAGAAGTCGAATGTCACTGACCCCTCGTCACCTGATAGATATACTATATCATCGTTTGCAGGGATTATGTCCGCAAGGAGGATAGCAACGAGTCCAGTGACAGGTTCCGCGCCTTCTCCCACTTCTATAGCTTTTACGATTGTGCCTATCCCTCCTCTGTTGTCAGTTACAGTTAGTTTTACCTCGTAGGTTCCTGAAGCCTCATACGTGAATGTAGGGGCTTCTAGAATTGAGTCTTGATCGTTTGTTGGATCTCCATCTCCATCGCTGTCTGCTAATGTGAGATCAGATGAAGTGTCGAAGTCCCAAACTAGGCTTTCTACTACAGTACCCTTTTCAGAGTCAGCAGTTGAATCTGATCTGAATAGCACCATGTCGTCTACAATTTCATACGAAAATGCAGCTTCTGGTGGTGCCGACAATGGAATGCTC
>JAOZTS010000117.1 GCA_029939035.1 Candidatus Altimarinota bacterium
ACGGTAATCTAATGAAAAGTATAGATAATTGCAAGCAAAAAACACCATTATTATGAATGAAATTCAAAAACTTCGTGAAAAAATCAACAAAATCGACTCGGAAATAGCACTTTTACTCAAAAATAGACTGATTTCTGTTAAAAAAATTGGAGAAGCCAAGAAAACCCAAAATTTACCAATAATAGACCCAAACAGAGAAGATATTATCCTCTCAGGACTCGAGTCAGATTACGAGAAGGAAGTATTCAAAAAAATACTATCAGAGTCACGAAAATACCAAGTCTAACACTTTGACTTCCAAGCATAATTTTGCTATAATAAATAAACAGAAATTAAAAAAACTATGGAAGAAAAAACAAACAAAAACAAAGTAGATGCAAATCCAGATCTAACAAAAATAACAATCACTTTGCCTACAAACGCATATTTCATGTCTGGCATAAGAGATTTTACTTTAAACATGATCAAGAACACTACTAATTTCCCAGAGAAATGGGCATTCCGGTTCCAGTCAGTTGTAGACGAACTATGCAACAATGCTATCGAATACGGCTCTGCACCAGGGAGCGAGATTAGAATCACATTTGCACACAAAAAAAATGACTATATAGAAATCGACGTAGAAGACACAGGCACAGGCAAAAACAAGATTAACGCAACACAATTAAAAAAACTTTTTGCTGAACGAAAAACCCCTGGTTATGAATTTACAGGCATAAGAGGGAGGGGATTGGTCAAAATCGTTGGTGAATGGACAGACGAACTTAAATTTGAAGATAGACCAGAAGGTGGTATAAAAATTACAGCTAAAAAGTTCTTAAAGGATGCCAGAGTAAACGAAGCTGGAATCTCAGAAGTACCAAGTCAATTAGTAATCAATTAATAACAAATAATTAAAAAATATTATGAATGAAGCAAGTATCGTCATAGAAGACGCTGAAAACGGAATAAAAATCGCAAAAATATCTGGTCAATTAGACGAAAGTAATGTTGATGAAAAAATTCAAGAACTATACAAAGTTGTTGAAGCTAACCCAAAAGGGCTAAAGCTCATCTTTGACCTCGAAGGACTTGAGTATATGAACAGTAAATCAATCGGATACTTGACTGATTTATATGGAAAAATTACAGAAGCTGGAGGAAAAGTAGTTATAGCCAAGGCTAAACCTAACATTATAGACATCCTACAAGTAGTAGGACTTACACAATTAATCAACTCATACGATTCGACTGAAGAAGCAAAAACAGCTTTAGCAGACGAAGGGGCACCAGCTCCTGAGACAGCACCTGAAGCTCCTGCGGCAACACCAGAGACGGCTCCCGAAGCCGCTCAACCAGCCGCACCTGCAACAGAAGCAACTCCTGAGGCACCAGCAGATCCGGAAACTCCGGCAGAAACGCCAGCCGCACCAGAAGTTGAACCTACACCTGCGGTTCCAGTAGAACCGGCACCTGAAGTACCTGCAGAAACTCCGGCAACGGAACCAGCAGCTCCAGTCGCAGAGGCTCCAGCCACTGCACCAGTTGTTGAAGCAACCCCAGCTGAAACCCCTCCTGCAGAAGCGCCAGTAGCAGAACCAGTAGTAGAACCAGTAGTAGAAACACCTACTCCAGATGCTCCTGTTGAGGCAACTCCCGAAGCTGCTCAACCAGCCGCACCAGAAGTTGCAACAAAAGCAACTCCGGAAACTCCGGCAGAAACGCCAGCCGCACCAGAAGTTGCAACAGAAGCTACGCCTGAAACTCCAGCTACACCTGAAACTCCACAAAACGATGAGGGAACATACAAATTTGAACAATAAAAGATATAAATGAGTAAAGCCAAATGCTTTCTAATCCAATTTTTCTCCTAGGAATTTCAACATTTTTCGCAGCTATACCAGTTGCAATATGGCTTTACATTTTATTTAGCGGAAAGGTACAAAGTAAAAAAATCCTTGCAATAGTATTTTTGCTAGGTTGCTTCACCGCTCCGGCCCTACTTGGACTTCAATATGTGTGGGATATTTTTCCACGCTTCAATTTAGCTACATTTATCGAAGATAACATACAAACTCAGGCCAAAATGTATATAGCAATGTTTGTGCTATTTGGAGCCCTTGAGGAGATCATCAAGCATTACGTTATTACGATTGTTGATAAAAAAACCGTCCTAATAAAAACAATAGGGGATGCTATTCGATACAGTTTAGCAGCCGCACTAGGATTTTCATTCACCGAGAACATATATTACCTTTATGAGTTTTGGCCAAGTATATCAGTGGGACAGCTAACCACTATGTACATATTCCGATCGATATTCACGGCATGCGCGCATATGATTTTCTCAGGCATATTTGGTTATTACTATGGAATAGGAAAATTCTCTATAGAGATAGTTAAACAAAATAAATTAGTTGGAAAAGTTAGCATGCTTTCAAAAGCTTTAGCGAAATTTTTCAAAATAACTCTAAGTCACGCACACCAGCAACACATGGTGGTAAAAGGGTTATTTATCGCAATCGTACTGCATGCAATCTACAATTATCTTCTTCAGTACAACATTATAATCCCAGTAGTTGTATTCGTGATTCTTGGCTATGTTTATCTCAGGTATTTGCTGTCACGAAAAGCAGGGCACTTGGTACTAATCACTGATGTTAGTGAAAAATCCAAGTCATCAATCGCAAAAAAAGATGAAGATGTAGTAGTAGAATTGCTGGGAATGTGGTTCAAAGACGGAAGATACGTCGACGTAATGCATATCTGCGAAAGACTTTTAGAAAGAGATCCTGACAATAATGTCGTAAAACTGTTCAAAGCCAAAGCAATGGACAAGATGGACGATAAAGATACATACAAAGCTGTACTAGGAACAGTTTTAAAATCAAAAGACGACTTATCCGTAAATGACAAAGACAAAATTGCAAAATACACCGCAGAAAAAGAGAAAATAAAAAAAGAAAAACCAGTCAATGAGCCAACCAAACAAACCACAAAACCTACAACAAAAAAAGACTCAGACAAAACTTTCAATTTAGACATCTAACTCACTTGAATATAATTCGAAAAAGAAA
>JAOZTS010000034.1:0-1995 GCA_029939035.1 Candidatus Altimarinota bacterium
TTATAATTTTTATCTCTCCCCTCCCCCACTATTTTTTTTACTAATCCAATTAACTCTTTATCCTTAATTCCAGCCACTTCCTTCACAAAGTCTGGATGCTTCAATAATTGCTTACTAATCAATCCATCAATCTGCCTTGAATACAGAGCCTTCATCAATCCACCAGCCTTCACTCTGATAGGCTCACCTATATATTTATCGGTTATGGAATACAAAAATTCATTATTCTCATTCACATAAACATCCATTTCAACAGCAAACTCTCCACTAATAACAACTTTAGCATTACCACTACTATCCTGTGCCATCTCATACCCCTCAACCCCATTAACATCTGCAGAAACTTGTTTGATAGCTTTTTTCTTTTCATCCTTTTTCTTGACGAGCTTCTCCTTTTTCTTTTTTTTCTTTCCCTCAGGCTCTTTTGAGCTCGATAAAGAGAAATCAACCGTATTTTTAACTCCGCTCTCCTCATAAGTTGCCCACATTTCTTGCAATCTCTTGTCACCAGTTGCTGCAATAGCCTCATTAAATATTTTCGTTAATCTCTCAATAAATTGCTTTGAAGTCGTAATTTTCCCAGCAGCTCCATCTTTCTTCAAAGCCTCTATCCCATCTTGCCAAATTTTAATAGCCTTCTTGTTCCCAGTTTCTATGATCAAATCTCTAAAGCCCTCTACATGTTTAACAAATAGATAATTGAAAAAGAATCTATCCATTTCCTTTTTATCAATTTCTTTCATTTTTGGAAAATACGAGACCATTCTCTCAACTATTTTTTTTGCCAATTTCTTTTTTACTGCCTTAATCCTTGGTGAATACGCAGAATCTAGCCTCAAAAACACAAGTACAGCCTCCTTCAAATCCTTATCTTCTAAAATTCTTGCCTCAACACCTGGGTCATCAATGCCCCACTCGTCTAAATAAGCAGAAACAAAACTCATAAACACTTCTTTATCTCGACCCTCTATATCATCCAATACGTGCTCAAATTTATCCTTTTTTGGTTTTTCAGCCAGCCCAATAACTACCTCATTAATAGAAGAATACCGCTTTACTCTAAATTTCTGTTTTATTGAGTACCTAAGTTGAGACTTTTTATCGACTTCCAATTTTTTTGGTAATTTTGGATCTAATTGATCAACGTTTGCCATAGAAATTTGTGTTTATTTCTATAAATTATACCAAAAAACAGCTTATTCTTCAATCAAATAGCCTTTTTCATATATGTGCCTGACAGAGCATATCCCCTCTTTTTGTAATATTCACGCGTTCCAATACCCGATATTACCGAAACCAGCCTAAAACCTGACTGCTTTGCCATTTTCTCAGCCTCTGCCATCAGTTTCGCCCCCCATCCAACGTGCTGTTTACTATTATTAGCTTTCTCCCCCACTGGAATTTGTTTTCCATAAACATGCACCTCTCTAATTATCGCTGATTTTTTAATCGCCTTAATGAATGGTGCATCTGGGAGCCTCAATCTTAGAAGTGCAACTAATTTATCTTTTTTCATATCCTCGTATGACAAGAATATCTCTACTCCCCCACTTGCCTCATATTTTCGAACTACCAATTTTATATTTTCAGACTTAACACTCTCACCTTTTATCTCCCTGTAACGGATATCTCTACATGGAGTCCCTTCGTCTTCAAGCCGCTTTTCTAAAATCTGCCTAATGTTTGAGGCCTTAAACCCACTTTCAATCTCGTCTGAAGGAATATCTCTCGCTATTCTGTCAATTCTGCACCATTCAGGCACAAATTTTAGCTCCTGAGCAATTACATCCTCCAATGTTTTGTCATCATAAGGAACGTAATCCCCGCTCCTATACATCACGGATAACTGCGTTCTCGGCATGACTACACATGGATATATCTTTAGATAATCTGGTTGATATTTAGGACCTGTAAAAAGTTCCTTAATCATTTTTTTATCAGATTCAGGTGTAGATCCGGGCAAATTGGGCATCATGTGATATCCAATCTTAAAAC
>JAOZTS010000034.1:2005-10879 GCA_029939035.1 Candidatus Altimarinota bacterium
CCTTAAGCAATTTCGTAGCTTCCACAACGTCATTCATTGAATGCCCCCTTTTTGTAATCTTTTGCACCTTATCGTCCGTAGTTTGAACACCCATTTCGACCTTTATAACCCCCAAATACCTAAGCCTTTTAACCTCCTGTTTATCAATCAAATCCGGCCTTGTTTCTATATTCACTCCAATACACCTAACCTCACCCGTTTCGTTATCCTTCACCGCCTCTGCAAATGTCTTAGACTTCAATGGTTTAATAATGACAGTATTCACTTCATCCTCTCCATAAATGCTTCTCACAATCTTTTTTTCAGTAATGTCCTCCATTCTGTCCGCCTTCTTTACTTGTTTATTAAACTCATTCATTGCCAAAAGACACATTTTCACAAACCAAGTCTGGTATCTCTTCGGGTAAGCGCTAAAACTACCACCAATTATCCTAAGCTCTACTTTAGAAACTTCATGTCCAGTCATATTCAAAGCTTTCAGGCGAACAAAAACCTGCGTATATGGATGAAACCTCTGACGAAATGCCCTCTGTGCCGCAGGCTGACTAGGAAGGTAACTCTTTGGCATCCTCACATCAGTTGGACAATAAATACATCTTCCAGGGCAGGGAAATGGCTTTGTCAACACAGTTACGGGAGCAACACCACTCATAGTCCTTACACTTCTTTTTTGAATTAAACTCTTTAGTTCTATATTTTCATCAATTTTTCCATCTTCAACCAAATCATTGTAGGCCTTTATGAAATAGAGGTTATGAAATATTTCACCCTTTTTCTCTTTTATTACAGAATTACGAAACTTCTCGAATTCCTTTCGATTTTTAAATTTCTCCTTTGAGGCTCTTTTTATAATGAGTCGAGCCAAATCCTGGTTTTCTGATAAATCTATCCTTGAAAAATCCATTTTTTCCCTTAGAATTAAGCAAATCGGATTTTACCACAACAAATTATTATGGTAAAACAACAATATGAATGAAACAGTCGCAAAAAAACTACTCAAGAAGGTTGTCGACGATTATGACAGCATCGCAGATAGTTTCGACAAGACTCGCAAAAACCAATGGAGAGAATTTGAAATTTTTCTGCCATACATAAAAAATAATGCAAACTTTGCAGATATTGGTTGTGGAAATGGCAGGTTTTTGAAATTTTTAGAAAAACACAAAAGAGTTAATTACATAGGTATAGATAACTCCAGCAACCTGTTAGACAAAGCAAAAAAAGAAAACCCAGAAGCAAGTTTTATACTTGGAGATATGCTTGAGATCCCACTAAACGACAATTCACAAGATGTTATTGGGAGTATCGCAGCATTTCATCACCTTCCATCAAAAGAACTCAGAAAAACCGCAATTAGCGAGTTTTCAAGAATATTAAAAGAAAACGGAATACTACTGATAACAGTATGGAATCTTTTTCAAAAAAAGTATGAAAAATTCATAGGGAAAAACCCAGATTACGGAGACCAAGACTCATTTATACCCTGGGGGAAATCTGGAATTGATAGATATTACTATGCTTTCAAATTAAACGAGTTAAAAAAAATACTAGAAGATAAATTCGAAATGATTCAGTATCATAGAGGAAATAATTTTGTACTGATATGCAGGAAAAAATAAAGATACTAAAAGTAAAATTTGATTCAGTAACTCTTAGCGAAGCCACTAAAAAAGCGCTAGATTTAGGCAATGACAAAAAACAGCATTACATAGCTACTCCAAATCCCGAAATCTTACTTGAAGCTGCTAAAAACAATAAGTTTAAAAAAATTTTAAATAAGTCTTCACTCAACACGCCTGATGGGATCGGAATTATTTGGGCTGCAAATTTTCTGCACAGTATCAGAAACACAAATTCATTCATGATAAAACTCCTGAAATGGCTGTACAGTCTAATAACCTTACCATTCTCAAAGAAATCAATTCTGAAAGAAAGAGTAACCGGTGCAGATCTGGTCCTGGAGATCTGCAAATCATCAGTAAATACTGAAAATAAAATATTCTTACTTGGAGCAGCAAAAGGAATAGCAAAAGAAACTGCCGAAATCCTTGAAAGTAAATACCCTGGAATGAAAATCGTAGGCACCTATGCCGGAACTCCCAACCCAGCAAATGAAAAAGAAATTACACAAATAATAAACAAAGCGCGACCAAACATTCTTTTCGTAGCATACGGAGCACCAAAACAAGAATTATGGATTTCAAGAAACCTCAAAAACATCCCCTCAGTCAAACTTGCAGCAGGAATCGGTGGAACATTCGATTTTATCGCTGGCAAACTCAAAAGAGCCCCAAAATGGATGCAAAAGCTCGGCCTCGAATGGCTTTACAGATTATTCCAACAGCCTTCACGAATAAAAAGGATATTCAACGCATCGGTCGTATTTCCTATTAAAGTTTTGTTTACTTCTTAGACTTTTTGGCATCCTTCATCTTTCTCTCAATAATCGTTTCTACATACGGCTTTGCCTTTTCTATAAGATAATCTACCGCCTTAAGAGGTTGGACAATAGTAGTACGAACCCTAGTAACAACTTCTTCAACATCATCCATTACCTTTGATACATCTCTCAAGATAAGAACCGCATAAAAGATCAAAAAACACAAAAATATAACAAGAATTATAAATCCAATCGCCAACGACATATTTAGTATATCTCCTGATGTTGCAAACATATGAATGAGTTAATTTAACAGTATTATTATAGCATTTTTCGCATCACTTCATCAACCATCTTTGGGTTTGCTTGGCCCTTCATCTCCTTCATAACCATCCCAATCAGAAAACCAATAGCCTTTTCCTTCCCATTCTTATAGTCCTCAACCGGTCCAGGATTAGCATCAATCACTTTTTTACAAACTTTTTCTATGGCACCAGTATCACTAACCTGCTTCAAACCCTTCTCCTTAACGATTTCCTTCGGACTCTTCCCCGTTTTGTACATTTCCTCAAAAACCTCACCTTTAGCGAGATTATTTGAAATATCACCATCGTTTACTAGCTTAATCAATTCTGCCATCATTTCTGCGGTAACCTTCTGCTTATTAATCCCAATTAATTCTTCTTTTAAATGCCTCATCAATACCGTATTTATGAAAGAAACAGCTTTTTTCGGGTCGCCAGTATCCTCAACCACTTTTTCAAAATATTTAGCAATTTTAATATCTCCTGACAAAATTCTGGCATCATCTTCAATGAGTTTAAATTCCTCAATGTATCTTTTCCTCTTAACACCTGGCATTTCTGGAATCTCTGCTCTCAAATCTTCAACCACTTTTTTGTCTGAATACAATGGCGGAAGATCTGGCTCAGGAAAATATCTATAATCATCACTTTCCTCCTTTTTTCTCATAAAATAAGTCTCACCCTTCTCGTCATTCCAACCAATCGTCGAAGCACTATCCAAAGGCGTTCCAGCCTCCCAAAGATCAGTTTGTCTTTGAATTTCATAATTAATAGCACTATTTAAAGATCTGAAAGAATTAAGATTCTTGATCTCTGCACGATGATTAAGATTCGTCTCTCCCTTTAGCCTTATGGACACGCTCGCATCAAACCTCATCATGCCTTTTTCCATATCCGCTTCACTAGACCCAACATATCTAATTATTTTCTGAACTTCTCTAGCATATGCCTCAGCTTCGTCTCCTGAATGCATATCCGGATCAGACACTATTTCCATCAGAGGAGTGCCAGCTCTATTAAAATCAACCAATGATCCATTTCTGACATGAGTCAGTTTTCCTGCATCATCCTCTAGATGCAATCTTGTAACCCCTACTTTCAAAGCCCTATCCCCCATTTCAAATTCCACAATTCCTTTTAGCGATAAAGGTTCGTCAAATTGAGATATTTGAAAACCTTTCGGACTGTCTGGGTAAAAATAATTCTTTCTATCAAATTTACAGTACTCTGGAATCTCACAACCTAAAGCCAAAGCCGCAATAGTTCCTTTTCTCACCGCTTCTTTATTTATAACAGGGAGTTGACCAGGAAATCCCATGCACACAGGGCAAGTATTAATGTTTGGTTCTTTTCCCCATGAATCATTATCGCATCTACAAAACATTTTCGACTTAGTCGAAATCTGTGCGTGAATTTCCAATCCTATTACTGCTTCAAATTCCATAAATTGATTATAACTCAGCCCCCAAATCATTCAAGGCTGATTTAAACTGTTTTAGAGCACGTTTTGCGTGACCCTTGTCAATGTCCCCTAACTCATGCGCAACACGATTACGAAGCTTGTGTGCACTCCACACTGCGTTAATATCCGTGAATCTAGGACCAGCCTTTTTCAGCTTTTCACCTAAACTTCCTTCGAAGCCATGTTTTCCCAATGCATAATCCAACAATTTATCCAAATCAAGTATTGCATTCTTTGGATGCGAATTGAAAGAATCTATAATTCTAATCCAATGAGATTTAATATATTGCAGTGACTCCATTGAGAGACCCTTCCTGCGTCTCATTTTCACAAAAACAAAAAACGCTAAAAATAGTGTAATCAGAATAAATATCGCAACTAAAATTATTGGAAAATTAGAAAACTCCATTATTTATTTTTTTTATTGATATTAATTTTTTTATTTTGAACGTGATAAGCAATCATATCACTCAACATTCCCTTCAGAGTGTGGTGATCACGAACACTGCGTTCATTAACAAATTTTTCCTGATATTTCATGACTAATCTTTCCAATTTCTTAGGCGAAGCCGCATCCTTCAAAACAACAAAGGTCTGCGAACCCAATTTATCAATTGTGATATCTCCATAGTTTAAGAATGTCTGCAGTACGCCCTTAATCGTGTAACTCATACCTTCCATCATATGATATTCAACCCTAGTCGAAGTAATATCAAAAAGTCCATTTCTTTCCACATCTACAACTCCACTATTAGTAAGTAACCAAACATCGTAATACCAATCAATAAAGAAATATAGTATACCAAGCAACCCGCCTAATCCCCATAACGCAAAGATCGGCCAAGCCTGCGGAAAAAACAAATACAAGATTGTTGGTATCACAATCCCAAAAAACATTGGTTTCGCCGAATCAATTTTGAATATAAGCAAGTGCCTATGTGCCACATGGAAAATCTTTTCCCCATCATCTAGATAGCTTGAAAATATACGATCTCTAAATTTCATAATTACATTATATTATTAATAACAAAACATTGTAAACATCAAGCAAAGAATATAAGATAAAAAAAATGATTCCCCCCCTATGAATGTAAAAGTAAAAAAAGTTCTTCTTTGGTTTCTAGACTTAGGTATAAACATTGCGATAATCTTCGCTCTCGTGCTGATAATTCAACAATGGTTCATCGCTCCTTTCGATGTATCTGGCGCCTCTATGTGCAATACATTGAATTATATTGAAGGAAAATGCGAAAACGGTTATGGAGAAAAAATCATTATCAACGAAGCGACATATTTGTTCAATTCTCCACAAAGAGGAGAAATTGTTGTATTTAAAGCAAATGAAGAAGAAGACAAATATTATATAAAAAGAATAATTGGTCTTCCTGGAGAAACAATAGAAGTAAAAGACGGAAATGTATATGTCACAGAAGTGGGAAGAACTGAGAGCTATACCCTCGAAGAAAATTATTTAAATGCTGAGAATAAGGGAAATACAAAAGCTTATTTCAATGATTTTACGGTATTTGAAGTTCCTGCCGAACATTATTTCGTACTCGGGGATAACAGAAAATCCTCAACAGACTCTCGTAGCTGTTTCCAAAACTCAATTGCAGAATCTTGCAAGAAAACTCCTGAGAAAGCATATGTATCAGCAGAGTTGATAAGAGGAAAAGCTTGGATAATTTGGTGGCCAATTGGAAAAATCAGATTAGTTGATATTCCAGATTATCAATCTACATCTGAATCTCTCGAAGAGAAATAAAACTCCAACAACACAGCAATTACAACCAAAAGCATTCCAGACCACCAACTGAAGACTTTCATCATTTGGAATATTAGGCAAAACACCGTTATGAGACTCAGGAATACCCCTTGTCTTAAGGCTATATTTATATGTTTGTAAAAGATTTCATTTTTAAAAAGCCAAACTCTAAAATAGAATCCAAAAACTGTAAATGTGCAGCTTAAAGCGATCATCAGTGTAATATAGAAAAATGAAAGAGCCAATCCCGCTGACTCATACGGGCTCAATTTCAAAACGATCAGTGCCCAAGCCGACCAAGCTAGAACTCCTGAAAAAGCTATTATTGAAATATATCTACTATGAGTCATTACCTTCTTTTATTTTCTTTAAAATTAGCGGGATCTTTTTAAAATCTGCCATGTGCACATCCCTCTGTCGAGGATCATACAATGCCGCAGCAGGATGGTAAAGGGGCAAATAGACTTGCCTCTTTTGCCAAATCCCAGATGCACGCTTTGGGCTTCCATGAACTTGTGAAATCTTTAAACCTTGCATAAACCTCCCCATAGAATGCCTTCCCAAGGTCACTATGATTTTTGGTTTTATAATATTTATCTGCTCTTCCAAATACCCCCAGCATGTATCTATTTCCTTTTGTTCAGGGTCTCTATTGTTAGGAGGCCTGCATTTTACAACATTTGCAATATAAACATCCTCTCTCTTCAAACCTATACCCTCGATCATCGCAGTCAAAAACTTCCCTGCAGCTCCAACGAATGGCCTACCCTGCAAATCCTCGTCTTTCCCAGGGCCTTCGCCGATAAACATAATTTCAGCCGTCTCAGACCCCTCTCCGGGTACGGCATTAGTCCTGCCCTTATACAATGGACATTTTTCACATTTAGCAACCTTTTTATAAAGATCCTTTAGAGTCATTTTTCTTATCAAAGACCATAAACAAAATCCATAACCCCAAGGAAACTATAGCTATAGGGATAAGATATTTAATAAGCGTTTGAGATAACGACTTTATAATCAAAGCTATTAAATCAAATTGAGCTTGAGTTTCTGTGAATTCCAACTTTTCAGCCAAGAAATAAAGCGAAACATATGTAACTAACGGAATTATTGATGCTAAAAATATTGCTCTAAATTCCCATTTCATCACACGCGTAAACGGTCTAAACACAACCAAAGCAATCAATAGCAGTACAACAACCAACGCCACAACACTTATCACGATGCCATTATTTAATGCTCGGGTAAAATACTCAGACACATCCTCGCCTGTTTGAGCCTCCATACTCACTAGTTCAATTTCAAATTCATAGATCTCTGGAACGTCTTTCAGTATTTGCTCCTCAAGATCTATTTTTACACCATCTTTAACCGTAGAAACTAACACTCCCTCAGGAATACAATTATGCTGATTTATATCAAATTCATCTATCGATTCACAGGGCTCCAAATCAGACACAACCATTTCCGCTATAGACTCAGCGAGCAATGGAGCTTTTTCTCGCATCCAGCCAAAAGGAATATTCAAATACAAAATGTTGTCCTCGTTAAATTTCGCTTCACTGATCTGACTCTCGATATCCTCCACAACGACAACTAAATCTTCTGCCGAATAGACCTCTCTCAACATTTCAACAAATTGATCCCTATTCAGAGTCCCAAACTGCTCTTCCCACTCAACATCTGTAGGAATTGAATCGATCCACATCTCATAAACTCCATCTAAAAGTTCGCCCTTATAGAAATTTTCATCTAAAAAAGTTTTATAAAATCCCAACAATGTTACGACAGGCAATGCCAAAACAATAAATATGAAGACCAAAAAGCCTGCCAATACCTTTCTAATCATGCATTTAATCTACCGACTTCCCGCTCAAAGTAAACTAAAACTCCAAAGATTTCTTTGACATATCATCAGAAACTATATTGTAACGAACTTCCTCCTTCAATTTTCCAGGTATTGAAAACCCAGAGGCTTTTGGATGACCTCCACCCCCAAATACCGACGCAATACGAGATAAATCAACTCCTTCACGCCTAGTTCTGAATGACCCCTTCACATTCCCCTCCCTATCCTCATTTATAAGTACAGCGAATTTAGAATCAGGAACCATATTCAAATAATCAACTACACCCGACAAATGTTCCGGCCTAGTGCCAATATCGTCATAATCCTGCTCCTTAATTATAGAAAGAACAACAGAGTCATCAGTCAACGTCGCACTTTCCAAAGCCTTCCCCCACATTTTTAAAGTAGAAACGCTATTCGTTCTAAACAGAGATTTTCCAATTTTATCAATTTCCGCCCCTTTATTCATCAAATCCGCAGCTACATCAAACACTTCCTGATCTGTATTACTATGCATAAAGCTCCCCGTATCTCCATATATTCCACCCAACAAACATGTTGCAATTTGATCATCTATAATCTCACCCCAATGCATTAGCATTCTATAAAGAATAACCGTCGTTGATGCTGACTCTGGGTCTACAATATTCACAGTTCCATACATATCATTAGAAGCATGATGATCAATATTTATGATTGGAATATCAATCTTGAACAAATCATCGTATTTCAAGTGAAAATCTGTCATATAGCTTGCTCCGGCATCTACTATTATTACTAAATCAAACTCTCTAAGTTCAAACTCATTAACAAATTCATCAATATGCGGCAAGAATGAAAATGTCTTCCCTGGCTTATCCACACAAGCTAAGACCACATCTTTTCCCCATTTGTTTAACACTATTTTCGTACATATTGCAGCACCCAACGTGTCGGCATCAGGTTTCCTATGCGATATCACAAGAATCCTCTCTGCCTTGTTTATCACTTTTCTAGTTTTGTCGTATGCCTTCAACATGTGTTAATTTGAAAAGAATAAACTATACTCCGTTTTTTATCTTTGGCAAGCCCAAATTCCCAAAAAGATGCTAAAATCACTTAAGAATTTTATCT
>JAOZTS010000118.1 GCA_029939035.1 Candidatus Altimarinota bacterium
AAAATTCTTTTGGTATTTATGACACGACTGATCAACAGATCGTGGTAAAAAGAGTGATTGAGGATATGAATTTGGATGTAAAACGAGTAAATCCAAAGGCGGTTTTGGCGCATATTTCAAACGCAAAGAACCAATTGATTGGTCCGGAGGAATACAGTTCGTATGCTAGTGATTATTTTTCTGAAAAGGTTGCAGAGATCTATCCTTTGTATCAAAAAACTTTGATGCAAGGCAGTGCGCTTGATTTTGACGACATTATTATGAAGACTGTTGAGCTTTTTCAAAAGTTCCCGGACATTCTGGATCAATATCAGGAGAAATTTAAGTTTATTTCTGTGGACGAGTATCAGGACACAAATAAGGCGCAGTATGTTTTGATCAAAATGCTGGCTGAAAAGTATCAGAATATTTGTGTGATTGGAGATGTGGACCAGAGTATTTATAGCTGGAGGGGAGCTACTATTAAAAACATAATGGATTTTGAGTCTGATTATCCCGAAGTTAGGGTTGTAATGTTGGAGCAAAATTATCGATCAACTCAGATCATTTTGGATTCGGCGAATTGTGTAATCAAGAAAAATTCTCACAGAAAAGAAAAAAAGCTTTGGACGGAAAAAGAGGGCGGTGAGAAAGTGCAACATTGGCTTGCAGACAACGAAAGACATGAAGGACAAATGATCGCTATTGAGATAGAGAAAGCATTACTTACGAGTGAATATCCGGCTTATAAAGACTATGTGGTTTTGTATAGAACCAACGCGCAATCTCGTGTTTTGGAAGAAGTCTTTATGAGACATGGAATTCCATACAAGATCGTTGGCGGGATAAAGTTTTATTCCAGAAAAGAAATCAAAGACATTCTTGCTTATCTGAAAGTCATTCAAAATCCGAATGATTCGGTGAGTTTGTTTAGAATTATAAATACTCCTACTCGAAAACTTGGTGCAAAAACTTTGGATACGATCAGGGAATTTTCTGTTCGACATAATTTGTCATTCTTTAATGCGATGCTTCTTGCTGATGAAATTGAAGGCATAAACAATACGAAGGCAAAGTCGATTGAGGGTTTTGTTAAATTGATAAAAGAGTTGCAGGCAAAAAGTGGAGATACTCCTGCGAGCGGCATGATAAAGCTTGTTTTGAACGAGACAGGATACAAAAAAATGATTAATGATGGGAGCGTGGAGGGCGAATCGCGTCTAGAGAATATTGGAGAATTGATTTCTGTTGCACATAAATATGATGAATTGGAAGCAGGGGTAAGTATGAATATTTTCCTTGAAGAAGTGAGTTTAATTTCTGATCTGGATAGTCTGGATGACGAGGACAATGCAGTTACTTTTATGACAGTTCATTCTGCGAAAGGCCTGGAGTTTCCAAATGTGTTTATTGCTGGGCTGGAGGAAGGAATTTTCCCACATAATAGAAGTTTGATGGATCCAAACGAGCTCGAAGAGGAGCGTCGACTGATGTACGTAGCGATGACTCGTGCTATGGAAAGGCTGTATTTACTGCATGCTAGAAGCAGAACTTTGTATGGTGAATCGAGAGCAAATGCTCCTTCCCAATTTTTGGCTGATATAGACGAGGAGTTTGTTGAGGCAAATTTTGGTGGTCATGGAGCGCGTCAACATATTGCGATTGAAGATATTGTTCATAAACCTGTGCCCGTTGAGTTGGATGAAGGTGTGGATTTTGAGATCGGAACTGGGGATAAAGTTTCGCATAATGTGTTTGGTAATGGTATTGTGGTGAACGTGACTGGAGGGGTTGCTACTGTGGCATTTGACGATCCGACAGTGGGAGTAAAAAAGCTTGCGCTGAGCGTAGCTCCTCTAAAAGTAATAAAGTAGTATGAAAATTTTATTTATTGGGGATATTGTTGGAAAAGGTGGCAGAGAGACTGTGAAAAAAGTTTTGCCAGATGTTCGGGAAGAATATTCTCCTGATCTTGTTATTGCGAATGCTGAAAATTTGAGCCATGGCAACGGTGTTACTCCGGATCATATTGAGGAGATGCAAAAGGCTGGCATCGATTTTTTCACTTCTGGCCATCATATTTGGGGGAACAAGAATGGTGTACTAATGTTGGATGATCCAGATTTCCCTGTTCTTCGTCCTGCTAATTATCCTTCGCCTGATACTCCAGGTAGAGGATTTCAGATTATTGAAGATGGTATGGGAAACCGACTTTTAATTATAAATATTCAAGGACAAGTCTTTATAAAAGATCATGTGGATAGTCCTTTTAAAATTATTGACGAAATATTGGAAGCAACTGAAGATGAAAATCTTTCTGGAATTTTTGTAGACTTCCATGCGGAGGCAACGAGTGAAAAAACAACTTTAGGTCTCTATTTAGATGGCAGAGTTTCTGCAGTTGTTGGAACTCATACGCATGTTGCCACTGCTGATGCTCGTATTTTTGAGAATGGCACTGCTTACCTTACTGATGCGGGAATGGTTGGAGCTTATGATTCCTCAATCGGAGTGAAGACTGATCTAATTCTCAAAAAATTTCTGACTCAAATGCCGACGAAACACGAGCCTGAAACTGAAGGAAAAATGGTTTTTGGTTCAGTCTTGATAGAACTTGACGAGAAAACAAAAAAAGCATTAGATATTAAACAAATTATTAAAATTACCTAATATATATGTATCAAGTCCCAGAAAAAAGATCTCACAATTTACTAATTTACGTTTTTGTAGCTGTTGCTAGTTTCGTCCTAGGGTGGCAGGCTATGAGTTTTGGATATTTGGGTGGAGCTTCGATCAGCGTTGAACGTAATGGTGCTGTTGTGGAAGAAGACAATGTCGCAGATAGAATAGACTTGGATCTTTATTGGACTGTTTGGGAGCAATTGGACGAGTTCTATTATGATGTGGAAAAAATGGATGAAGATACTTTGACTTATGGCTCTATAAAAGGCTTGGTTGATGCTATCGACGATCCTTATACTGTATTTATGACGCCAGACGAGAGTGAAGAATTTAATGCGAGTCTGGAGGGGACGCTTGAGGT
>JAOZTS010000035.1 GCA_029939035.1 Candidatus Altimarinota bacterium
AAAATCAAAAAGACTTGTGATAAGGTTTTTGTAACTTCTCAAGATGCATTCAGAGTTTTCAGCGAGGATCTTGAAGACGTTCAGATAGTTGAAGACCACAAAGAGTTAATAAAACGACTAGATAAAGAAATCCGAAAAGGAGATTTGATCCTTTTTGAAAACAGAGTACAAAAGGCAGTACTAGATCATTTTAAAAAATAGTATGTTCACATTTTTCTCCCCAAATAGTAATTACAAAGACGCATTCCGTGCTCTTGGCATGTTCTTTCGCCCTTGGAGCTGGAGGAATGGTGAGTATCCTGAATTAGTCGAGAAGAAGATGGCTCGAATTCTGGATGTTGATCGCGTGTACTGTTTTGACAGCGGCCGAACTGCTCTCCATGAAGCCCTGAATGCATTTGGTGTTAGAGAGAATCACGAAGTGATTGTTCAAGCGTTTACGTGTGTCGTTGTGACCAATGCTGTGAAGTTTACCGGTGCAAAAACTGTTTTTGTAGATATAGAAGACGGAGGGTACAACATGGATATCTCTGAATTGGAGAAAAAGATTACAGATAAAACTAAAGTGATAATCGTTCAACATACTTTTGGTATTCCTGCAGATATTGATGGTGTCATGAAGTTGGCTCGAGAGAAGGGAATAAAAGTTATCGAGGATTGCGCCCATGGAATTTGGAAAGGAATGGGGACAAAGGGAGATGCGGCAATTTATAGTTTTGGTGTAGAGAAAGTTATCTCTTCTGTACGAGGAGGAGCCCTTTATTTAAAGTATAAAAAAATTGATTACCTACTCCCCCATTTACCTTTGGGAGTTATAATGAAGCATTTACTTCACCCAATATTTTTCTCAATTGGAAAAACTTTTTATAGGACTTTTGGAAAAGCTCTTCTTTATTTTTCCAAAAAATCTGGTCTTACTGCAAAGATTATTGAACAGAAAGAAAAGAAGGGAAAAAGAGTTCCTTGGTTCCCAGCTAGATACCCAAATGCTTTGGCATATCTGGCTTATGGGCAACTAGACTTGCTGGATGAATTTAATACTCATAGAAAAGTAATCAGCTCGTATTACAGTGGCCAGTTGACCGGTTTGAATAAAGTTTCCGGTAAGGAACTGAAACTTTTGAGATATCCTGTTCGCTCTGTGGAAAGAGACAAAATCATGAGTAAGGCAAAAAATAATGGTGTCTTTTTGGGAAATTGGTATGATTCTGTCGTTGCTCCCGGAGATACTGATTTATCTGAAACCGGTTATGTGGATGGCAGCTGTCCAAGAGCTGAAAAATTATCAAAAGAAATAATAAATTTACCAACTGGGCGGGAAGTATCGCTTGAGATGGCTAGTAAAATTGTAAGTTTTATTGAATGAAATATGAAATCAAATTAGTTGAGGATTCTGGGGCCTGGGAGGAGTTTTTGAAGACAACTACTCCAAATATTTTTGTACAGTCTGCCCATTACGGAGACTTTTTCAAAAAGCTGGGAGAGGATGCTTTTATGGTTGGTGTTTATGATGGTGAGCGGATAATCGGTGGAAGCTTGGTTGTCACTACAACTGCGCGCCGTGGAAAATTTCTGTATTTACCTTATGGTCCAAAGTTGGACTTTTCTAACAGCGAATTATTGAAGGAATTTAATAATTTCTTGATTGAGTTGGCGAAAAAAGAAAAGGCCGACTTCATCCGAGTTGCTCCATTTTTGGAGGATAATGAAGAGTCACGGGGGATGTTCAAGGATTTGGGATATCGATCTGCACCAATGCATGTTTTGGCGGAGACTACTTGGATTTTGGATCTTGATGAGGACGAGGAGACGCTAATGAAAAATATGAGACAAACTACCAGAAACCTGATCCGCAGAGGTGAACGAGAGGGTGTTGAGATTAAGATTTCGACAGATGAGGCTGCTATTGATCGACTGGTTGAACTTTTGAATGAAACGGCGAAACGCCACCACTTCACTCCATTTTCTAAAAAATATATCAAAAGTGAATTCGATGCATTCAAGGATGCTGATGAAGTGAAAATTTTTGAGGCTTTTTTTGAAGGAGAAATGGTGTCTTCAGCGGTCATCTTCTACTACGGAGACACTGCCGTTTATCGACACAGTGCGTCGTCTTCTAAACGAATCAAATGTCAGCCAACATACTTCCTCCAATGGAATGTTATCCAGGAGGCAAAGCGTCGTGGGATGAAACATTATAACTTCTGGGGAATTGCTCCAGAGGGTGCTTCGAAAAAACATCCTTTCTACGGAATCACCGTTTTCAAAACTGGATTCGGAGGTTACAAAAAAGATTTACTGCATTGTCAGGATCTTCCACTCACAAAGAAATATTGGTTGAATTGGTTAATCGAAACTTTGAGAAGAATTCGGAGAGGTTTCTAGGTTTCTAGAGTTCTAATCCTGTTTTCATGATCTGCAACTTGATCTGAAGTGTCTGCGACATGTCCTTCATGCAATGCACATGTTGCTTCTGCGTTCTTTGAGAGATTATAACTTTTGTCCATCAATACCATGTGCCTATCAAACATATCCTTTGTTGCCATTTTATCCTCAACTTCGTCTATTCTGTCATCAAAATGATTTTTGAAATACGATAATTGATTTTTTGTTGCCATTGTTTCCTTGATGCTGGTGATCTCTCCTTTGATGCCGCCGATCTCTCCTTTGATGCCGCCGATCTCTCCTTTGATACCGGTGATCTCTCCTTTGATGCCAGTGATCTCTTTCCATATTTTATCCAATATTTCGTCTGTTTTGTTCTTCATGTTATTTTGTTAAATAGTTTGGGCCTTTCAATCTACCATAATATATTTCTCGTGCAATCATTTACTGTTGTTTATTTTTTGACAACACCTTGTCGACACGCCTTCTCCTTGATTTTCTGCGGGTTTTTCCCTATATTTTGTAAGCTTAAATTCAATTTATGAGACTATTTCGGCGGATTAAAAAAAGGTCTAATGATAATCATTTCCTAGCCCTTGATATTGGGACGGATTCTGTGAAGGCTTTGGTATGTGAAGTTGAGGGGAATAAAGCGCATGTGCTGGGGGTTGGAAAGAGAAAACAGAAGCTTGGAGATATGCAAAGTGGTGTTGTTACAGATATCGCTTCTGTGATTGCGAATTGTCATAGTGCTATTAAGGAAGCGGAAAATATTGCAGGGGTTTCAACTAAAAAGATGATTCTGGGGATCTCAGGTGAGCTTGTGAAGGGTGCAACTGATACTACGAGTTATGTGAGACGAGATGCGAATAGTAAAATTGATTTGGCGGAGCTAAAGAATATTGTCCATAAAATTCAATGGAAGGCTTTTGATCATGTACGAAGCCAGCTTTCGGATGAAACTGGATATTCTGAAATAGATGTAAAACTGGTGAATGCGGCGATTGTGGATGTGAGAATTGATGGATATAAAGTGACTAACCCAATTGGATTCCAGGGTAAAGAAGTTACTCTGAGCATTTTCAATGCGTTCGCTCCCCTAGTTCATTATGGGGCGCTTCAAACTATTGCTTCTGAGATTGATAAGGAGCTTCTTGCGATCGCAGCTGAACCTTATGCCCTGACACGTGTTTTGGCGCATGAGGATGCGGGTAAATTCGGGGCAGTTTTTATTGATGTTGGTGGAGGAACGACTGATGTAGCTGTGGTTAGAGATGGAACTGTTGAAGGGACTAAGATGTTTACCTTGGGTGGAAGAATTTTCACAAAAAGACTTTCTCAAACATTAAATATTTCTTATAAAGAAGCTGAAGAAATCAAACTTGCATACAGTCACGATAATTTAGAAAGACAATCAAACAAGATCGTTCGTGAGTCGGTAAAAACAGATAGTGATGTTTGGTTGAGTGGAGTTGTTCTAACTTTAGAAGAATTCGACAATATTGACGTTCTTCCTTCAAAAATACTACTTTCCGGGGCTGGATCTCATCTTCCTGAGATTAAAGAAGCTCTCGAAAGTAAAGAATGGGCAAAAACTCTGCCATTCACCAAAAAACCTCAAATCACATTCCTCAACCCTAAAATGGTCACAAGTATCGTTGATCAAACTAAATTATTAAAAGATCAAAGCGACATTATACCTATGGCGCTAGCTAATCTGGCGTTAGGCTTTATGACAGAGGAGCAGCTGCTGCCAAAGGTTCTTAAAAAAGTGGTTCGCTTAATGCAAATGTAATGCCACCAAAAAAGAAAACTTCATCCAAAAAGGATGAGACTAAAAAGGAAGAATCTAAAACGGAGGTTGTTTCCAAAAAGAAAGTTATTTATGTGGAAATTGATGATGAAGTAACTGATATTTATGACAAATTGAGTTCTGTTCGGGCAAAGCATGTATATATCGTGCTTCCAAAACGTGCGATTTTCTTTCAAAGTATTGTGAATTTGAAGATCCTGAAGCGAAAAGCAGACGACACTGACAAGATCATATACTTTATTACAAATGACAAGAATGGGATTCATCTCGCAGGTCAGGTAGGAATAGAGGTTTTCAATGAGGCAACCGGGAGTGGGCCTGCTCTGTTTTCTACGGATGTGGATGATGAAAAATTGCGAATTACTCCTTTGCGGGCAACTGTGAACTCTGTTGATGAGCAGGCCCCAACTCGTCTCGCTGAGAGAAAATTATCTATTAGTGAGATTTTGAGACGCAAGAAAACAAAGAGGCCTTTGGATATTTCTACTATTCAAAACCCACCAAAAACTAAGAAAAGGAAGTCGAAATTTGTGATTGTTGCACCAAACAGACATGCCCTGATTGGGCTGACTGTGCTTTCTATATTTATCCTACTTGTTATTGTGTATATCGCGCTTCCAGGAGTGACTATTTACCTGACACCTTCAGCGAGTGTGCTCGAGAAATCTGTGAACATTACCTTGGCCGATTATCAGAAAAACCAGGTAGAACTATCGACACATCCTCCTCATATGATTGCGAGTTACCCTATTGATACTACTGTTACAAAAACAATCACCCACTTTTCTACTGGAAAGAAGTTTTCTGACAATGGGGCTAATGCAAGCGGTAAAATCACTATTATAAACACCACTGCGAATGCGTGGCCACTTATTGATAGAACTCGATTTCAAACTGATGAAGGTATTGTTTTTAGAATTACTCAACCTGTGACCGTGCCTGCTGCTACCACTTCTGATTTCGGAAAATTAGAAGTTATCGTAATCGCAGATCAGCTTGATGCATATGAATCTATTACCGGTGAGCGTGGAAATATTGAACCTTCGAAATTTCACCTCCCTGGTCTACGTGAAGATAGCCAAAATGAGCTTTATGCTGAGAGTTATGAGCCAATGACTGGTGGAATCACAGATTACGTCACATATATCTCTGTAGAAGACATAGAGGCCTCCAAATCGCGCCTCCATGACGAGCTAATGAAAGCGGCTGTGGAAGAATTGGAGATAGCTGTGAGCGAAAAAAGCCAACTTGTGGCTGGAAGTACGACTTATACTTTGTTGGACGGAGAGGGTGCCATACAGCTTGGAGATGTAACGGTAAATATCGCCGGCAATCTTGAAGGACAAACCGTTAGTGAATTCACGGTTAGTGGTGAAGTTTACGTAAGTGGTGTTTATTATGATCACGATGCTATGCTTGAAATTTTGAAAAAGGAGTTAATGTTAAAAAAGAGCCCTCAAAAAGAGCTCCTTCGTATAAATGAGGACTCCACTTCCTATAGAATCTTTGAAGAAGATGAATACGCTGGAAAATTAAAATTAACCGCTAACATCAAGGGAATCGAGCAGTTCTCTATTGACCCAAATAGAGAGAATGGAGAGAACTTTTTAACAAAAATCAAAAATCATATTGCTGGCAAGGATATCGATGATGCAAAACTTTATATTCAAAACCTCCCTGAAATAAACAAGGTGGAGATCGATAGTTGGCCGGTTTGGTCCCCTACAATCCCAAATATCCCTGAAAATATTGAGTTTGAAATAAGGGACGCAATAACTGTGGAGTAATTGTTGAATTTTGGCTTGTGCCTCTTGTAACTATGGGCTTTTTGTGGTAAGATATTGTATTAAAATAAATATTTAACAAAAACAAAATGAAAAATAGAAAGATTAGAAATTCTCTGATTGCTGCTGGTATCGCTGTACTTGCAGGAGTTTTAGTATTAAGTGTAAGTGTCGCAATCGGTGATGCTCCAGGATATGCACCTCCAAGTGCTGCGGGGGTAAGTCCGGTATTTACAGATGTAGAAATTCAAGGAGCCATAAATCGTACAGGTGGTGCTGTGTCAATTGGTGAAGTAGATCCTGGGCTTATTGCTCTTTTTGGATTAACTAGTGGTGATCTTGTACTTGAGGATACTGTTTTTGCAGTAGGTAATATATCTTCGGGTGCAGATACTTGGGTAGGTGGGGACTTAAATTTCAATTCTAGCTTGGGTGCAATTAAAAGCCCTAATGGTACTACTATTACTATCGATGAGGATCTTGACGTTACTGGAGATATTACCGCTGATGCTGTTACCGCCTCAAATATGGATGCTGGCGGTTGGCTTGAAACTGATGATCTATATGCAGACTATATAGAGGTTTATGATCAAATTCAAATCAGTGGTTATACATACGTTGGAGGGGATCTTGAAGTTGCTGGAGATGTTGATATTGATGGTGAACTCTATGCCCCTACTTATATTGAGACAAACGATCTATTCGTTGGTGGTGATAGTTCTTTTGAAGGAACTCTAACTGCTGATAATATTGATGCTAATGATATAGTAACTGGTGATCTAGAGGCTGATTCTGTTGTTGTAACAAGTGGTGGAAGTATTGGAAGTTTTTATAGAATAGCTAACTCTTCATACACAACTAATGGCAATTATACTCTTGCTTGTTACACTGGTGATATAATGGTTGACTGTACTGGATATGCAAACGCTGGTTATATGGGATCAATGTACTATGGTGCTAATTCTTGTAGGACTTATTCCTCATTTTCAGGAAGCAAAAGACTATATGTTCGTATAAAATGTTTTGATCCTGAGGGAATAACAGAAGGTGCACAATAATTAGAATTCCCCAAAGAGTTCTAATTCAGCTAGGCATCCTTCTTTCAAATCTTCGTTGACTACTTTTTCGCAGTGCTCTGGAGTGATGTCTCTGAAATCTATACTGTCGAGGTATTCTATGTCTTTCTCTCTTTGTTCATCTGTTTCTTCATTTTTCTTCCTTAATTCCTCTGCAACTTTCTCTTTCTCAATCAATTCCTGTACTAATATTTCACATTGCTCTTTAGTATTAGATCTTGATATATCACCACACAGATCAAGGTCCATTTCTTCTTTGGCTTGATCGATAAGGATTTTATCCTGAACTAGTGACAAACACTCCTGTTTTTGATCTCCATTCTCAACAGTTTTACAGAGGTCGGAATTCTTTTTCTTTACTGCTTCTATTACAATATCAGTATCCAATTGCTCTTGAGCTGTTGTTGCCTCGAATTCTTCTTGTGTATCCGCTGGAGTATCTGTTGGAGTTCCGCCTAAACATCCTGTTGCCAAAACGGCAAACATTAAAAGTCCTGCAATAAGTAAAATTGTCTTTTTCATTTTGAATTAGTTAGGAATAAGGTTTCCCGCTACTTGAGCGATAGTAATAAGTTATTACAGAGTGGTTTTTTTTTGCAAGTAGAGGTTGTTTTGTGGTTTAATCTCAGAGCTAAATTTATCACATGAAAATTGCAATTAAAACTCTGGGGTGCAAGTCGAATCGGTATGAGTCGGATCAGCTTTTCGAGAAGTTGAGTGGGGCTCATGAGGTTTTTGAGCTGAATGAAGGCGTTAGTACTTTTCAGAGGCGAGCGCAGACTGATTTTGATATCGCGGTAGTGAATACTTGTACTGTCACTCATGTTGCTGATCGTAAATCACGGCAGTCTATTAGGAGTTTAAAGAGTGCGAATCCATCGTGTCGAGTCGTGGTTTTCGGGTGTGGTTCGAATGTTTCCGAAGAGGACTATGAGGCAATAGACGAGGTGGATTTTATTGCGGGGAACGTGGATGAGGTTGTGAATTATATTAGTGAGATTGGAGGAGAGTCGGATTACAAAGGAGATGTGGCTGATGGAGTTCGGACTAGGGGTGTGGTGAAGATCCAGGATGGTTGTAATAATTATTGTACTTATTGCATTATTCCTCGGGCTCGTGGGCCGGAGGTTAGTTTTGATCAGGAAGCTATTTTGGAAGAAGTTCGTCGGAAGGAGGAGGCTAGATTCCGGGAGATTGTTTTGACCGGAATTATTATTAGTAATTGGGGGCGTGGTGCAATGGACTTTGTGGATTTGGTGGAATATTTGATTGAGAACACTGAAACTGTGCGGTTTAGGATTAGTTCAATTGAGCCCCAGAATTTTTCTGATAAATTTGTAAGGCTTTTTGAGAATGAGCGAGTTTGTCCGCATGTTCATATGTCTTTACAGTCAGGAAGTGATTCGATTCTTGAGAAAATGCGTAGAAAATATGATACAGATTTGTATTTGGATGTTTGTCGTAGGTTGCGAGAAGGAGTTCCTGATATTGGACTAACTACTGATGTAATTGTTGGGTTTCCGGGGGAAAGTGATGAGGAGTTTGAAGAAACTTGTGAATTTGTCAGGGATATTGGATTTTTGAAGATGCATGTGTTCCCCTATTCTCGTAGAAAGGATACGGCTGCTTTTCACATGAAGGATCAAGTTGCTGAGAATGTGAAGAAGGCGCGTGCTAGCCGTCTGCGAAAGATTTCTGATGAACTAGGTGAAGCCTTTATTGGAAGTTTGCTTGGGAATGAATACGATGTAATTGTGGAGAAGCATGAGAATGGTGTGTGTACTGGAGTTACTCCAAACTACATTCCTGTACAATTTTCTTGTACGGATACTGTTGAGGTGGGTGATGTTTTCAAAATACGTTTGGAAAAACAAAAAAAATGGCGGGCTTGTAGAAGCCATTATTTGCTAGGTTTTCCCCGGGGATTTTTTATTAACCCATTATAATCCCAAGTTCTTTCTGATTTCATCCGCTTTCCCAGCATCTTCGTTTTTTGCTGCTGATTGAGTCACCTCGTCTTCGAGCTGCATCCATTCATCAAAATGCTGCTGAGCAAGTTTCTCTAGCTGAGGAACGTGTTTTTTAGAAAGAGCTGCAAATTTCTGCTTTTCCTCTTCGAATATTCGGATTAATTCATCTACTTGTGCTTGTTTTAGCTTTGGAATTGAATCAACTATCTTTTTCTTCTCATCTTTTGAAAGCGAAATTGAGCCAGCTAGTAATAGAACAAAGTGATCACCATCAAATTTAAGTTCATTTTTTGGAACTTTCACCTTCAGTTCTGGTGGAAGTTTTGTTCCAAGCTGAAAATTTGCTGGTGTTGTATCTTCTGGGACTGGTGCTCCTCCTGCTGGTGGGTATCCTCCTCCTTGTGGTGGTGGATACGCTCCTCCTTGCGGTGGTGGGTACGCTCCTCCTTGTGGTGGTGGATACGCTCCCGGTGGCGGATATGCTCCTCCTTGTGGTGGCGGGTATCCTCCTGGTGGTGGATATGCTCCTGGTTGAGGCGGTGCAGGCGGAACTGGTGCTCCATGTGCTGGCGCAGCTGGTTGCGGCGGTACTGGAGGTACTGGTGGCACAGGTGGAACAGGCGCTCCTTGCCCTGGCGGAGGTTGTGGTGGAGTCGGTGCTCCCCCCTGTTGACCTCCCGCTGGTGGCGGTGGCGGTGGTGGAGTTGGTTGTGTATTATCGTCTTTTGGAGGTTGTGCACCTCCTGCGTTATTGTCTTTTGGATCCATTTTATTAGTGTTAATTCTTGCTTTATTTTAAACACATGTGCAAAATACATCAAGAACATTTACATATAGGGCGATTAGCTCAGTTGGCTAGAGCGCCTCGTTGACTTCGAGGAGGTCAGTGGTTCGAATCCACTATCGCCCACCAGGAAATCGCTTGCACTAACAACGTTAGTGCTGTATTGTAAATGTGTAAATAATAACAATATTTTATGACCACTTTAACCATTCGCATAGAAGATGACTTAAAATCAAAAGCAGCTAAGCAAGCTGATAAGCTTGGTGTGCCTCTTACGCTTATTGTAAAGAATGCTTTAAGAAATTTCGTTGAGTCTCCGAAAATCGTGATTGGAGAGTCTGAAGCCATTGTTGTGACTCCGGAGATCCAGACTAAAATGGATAAAATCGGAGAATTATTGTCTAAAAAATAATATCAGTGAAACTTGTACTAACTGCCTCTCTTAGGAAGGCTGAATTTCAACCACTCCAAAAAACTTTTTCCTTGGAAGTTATCAAAATTGCGGCTAAAAAATGTTTAGAGGGGCTGGGAAAAAACATAAAATCTTCTTCAAAAATCTCTTCGACTTCATTAAAAAAGATACAGCTTACAAGCACTGGTGGCGCTGGTCGTGCTGCGTTTTTGTTACAAATTACGGATGGTAAAGCTATCTTAGTAATGATTAGACTCAAAAATGATAAAAATATTGGTGCGAATATGTCGATTAGGAATTCTAAATTCCAAAAGGCGCTTGAGAAAAATCTGGATCTGCTCATGAACGACATTGATCATGACAATTATGAAGAATTTGAGCTATAGTACAAAAAAATAAGTAGAAAAAGGCTTGTTACCAGAAAAAATTAAAAAGTTGTATATATGAGATATGAAGGCCATAGATTGAACTCCAACAAATCATCGTATATACTTTTGTCATAATGTTTTAGTTGAACAATTTTAATGTGGAAATTACGGTTCTCATAATTGTCAGCAT